>CALYBB010000011.1 GCA_944393715.1 uncultured Alphaproteobacteria bacterium | reverse complement strand
AAAAGAGAACGTCAAGAACCGGCATATTTCTCTTTGCCGGACGGGGAGAGTGTGCTTATGCCCTGCGTTTATCACGGCGATAAAGACGCCTTTGTTGATGACTGGCTGTCTTTTCAGAATGAAGAACGGCAGAAATATGATACTCACAACGCCGCCAACCCGGACAATCCCATAGAAATTCCCGAGCCGTTGAAATATGGCGATCTTTATATTTTACCGCCGTTAAAAGGAGTTTTGGGAAACTGGACAGAGCAAAAAATTATCGACACGGTGTTGCACACAGCCATGCGTAAATACAAAGCGGCAATAAAACTAACGGCACAGGTTGCCAAAATATATCCGACAGATGATTTTATTACCAGTCTGGACGAGGATGCCGTTTCCAGATTAAAAAAACTGCATGACGACTATAAAAAAGAAAAATTAGAACAAAACAAAGAAAAATTAAAACAAAACCTGGCCAGGACTTTCAAATTCACGGCTAAACAAACGGCCAATATTTTGGCCGGTGCAACCGGAGCCCAGCCGGCCGGTGCAACCGGAGCCCTGTCGGCCGCCGCATATTATCTGTTGGATAAAAAAGTGCGCTTTGCCAAAAGCAAAACCAAGAGTTTTATTGATGATACAACTTTGCCCTATATTCGTCGCGCCGCACTAAAAGCGTTAATTCCCTTGAGCGTGGTTGCCGGCGGAAAATATCTTGGCAATATTTTGTCGTCAACGGATAAAAAAATTCCAACAAAAACCACTGCGCCGACACGGGTAAAATCTGTTGATAAACACTATAAAATAACGGATAATGAAAGCTTTAAACAGCTATATAAAGATGCTTTTCCATTGCTAATTCAATCCATGCTGCCGACAGAAATTTTGGTTTGCAAACCTTATTCCGATAATGGAAAGACTATAAATACATTGGGTTTGGGTAGCTTTTGGTATCCCAAAAACGGTGACCCGAAAAGTTCTGAATGGATAAAAACCAGCCAATATGTCAAGAACCAAACAAAAAAAGGCAAAAAAATATCAATAACAGGTACGCAGGCTGTTGCGCTTGCTGATGGTTGGTTTTGTCATCGTGAAGGAGGGCGCATCTATAAAACAATGATGCAAAAATTAAAAGGTGCCGAGCTGACAATTAATGAATTTGCGGCAATTGCGTCTTGCATATACAATGACGAAACAAAAGGAAAAGATTTTTGCGACTTTGTTCGCGAAAACTACAAAGATCCACTCAAATGCGCCGCACAACTTGCAAGTTTGAAACCTAAAAATCCGAGATTTGATGATGGCATAAAAAAAAGACATTCCCATGAGGCCTTGTTATATCTGAATGTTAATAATTATAAGGATAAAATACCGTATTTTCAGGTCAAGACAAGCATCAATTCCCGCAATCAAGAATATTATGTCACTTCGGTTACGCAACTTAATCCGAACGATTGCGATAAGTTAGTTGCCGATTTGGCTGCCGGAAGCACGAATGAAGCCCGTATATTAGCCGATAAAATAAGCAACTATTACTGCAAAGGCGGCAAGAGTCTTATGGAAATAAATAATGAGCATCTTTTGGCGGAATATATGCCGTTTGAAGACAAAACTCTTAATTTACAGGAATATGATAAGCACAAACAGGCAGGAGAAATGTACAAAAAAGCCCTTGCGTCATATCAAGAAGGCAATTACGAAGAGGCTCTGTCAGGATTCCAGAAAATGATAGCGCAAGGCTTTAACGGTGCGGATATACACAATGATATGGCTGTTACATATTACAGAATGGGCCGCTACAAAGACTGCATCGCCGAATGCAAGGAAGTCTTAAAAACCGGCGAAAAAGAAGAATATGCCAAAGCCAACTATAATGCCGGATTGGCTTACGAAGAGATGAGACAATATCCTAATGCGCATAAAAATTTTAAGATAGCATCCAATCTGGAACCAAACAACAAAACCTATCAAAAAGCTGTGGCCAGATCCGGTAATCAAATGGGAAGAATATTAGCTCTGGCGCGAACACGAACTAAGTAGCGTTTCTCTTCTTTCGCCGCAGGTGATTGTACAAATACGCCGCCAGCAAAACGACATAGAGTCCGCCCATCCCCCACCACGTCCAGTATTTTATCTGTTTGTCGCTCCATTCTTTGGTGATGGCGTTAACATTGAGCGCGCTGCCTTTGATCTTGAATACGGCTTTAGGGTTTTCATGCAAAATGGACGCGCCGATTTGATAATCGGAATTCAAAAAATCAAATTCGATAACCAAATCGCCGTCGGCCTCGTGCAGGCTTGATGTTATATCCGGCGTGGTAATGGTTTTATCCAGTGTATAATGCACCATCTTGGCATCATCAGGAACGACGATTCGTATCGGGTTATGCCCGATTTTTGATACATCTTTGCCGGACAGCGCCGCCGCACCTTTGTTTTGCAGCGTCAATCGGGTTAAGTACAAGTCTTTGTATTCTTGCCCTTTGACGTTGACCTTATAGTCGTTTTGGTTTTGCGAGGATATAAACGAAATTGTCTCGGTTTCATATTTCAAAATCGGCCGATTGATGTAAAACTGATACCAGCCGATGACGATAGCCGATACCGCCAATAAAAAAGCGCCGGTCTTGCTGGTCCAAAAATCCCATACGGCCGTAATAATTTTTTTAATGTCTGTATTGTTATGTTTGAATAGCTTCATCTTGCCTGTTCCTTTTTATCAGTTACTTGATATAAGCGCGGGCAGGCGGATATAAAAGAGGTTTAGCGCAAATATTCTTGCAAGATATTGGGAGTTAGAATCTGTGGTAAAATAAGATAATCAGCCGATTTACCATCATAATACACATACAAAGGCACACCGGCGCGGCCAAAATAAGCTAATCCTGCCGCAGCATCTGGATTGGCTTTGGTCATATCCGCCCGCAAGAGCAAAATATTCATGCTCTTAACTTTTTTAGCCATCAAATCCGATTGCAAAGCAGCCTTTTTATTAACCATGCAGGTAATGCACCATTTAGCCGTAAAGTCAATAAACACGGGGCGTTTTTGTTCAAGTGCAGCAGCCACTGCTGTGGCAGAATAATTCTGCCACTGAAGATTTTTGCCGTCATTAAGTAGATTTAATTGTGAAGCCAAAATCCACATAAGCCAAAAACACGTCAAAATAAGCGGAATACTCAAGATTTTTTTCAGCCGCAGCATCCAAATTCCGGGGCGCGGTAAAATTTTGCTTAAAGTCTTCGGAAACAGTGCCAGCAAAACAAAAGGCAAGGCATAACCAATTCCCAAAGCCAAAAAGATCGGAAATCCGGTATATATCGGCGACATCAAAGCATAGCCGACAGCCGCGCCCATCAGCGGCGCCGTACATGGGCTGGCTACCAAAACAGCCAAAAAGCCGGTCATAAAAGCATTAATTTCGGGGCGATTAAATTTTGCGGCAATCAACCGGTTAAACAAGGCATTATTGACGCTAATAATATCAAGCATCATCAATGTAAGTACAACAAACAAAATAAGCATGGCGCCGACAAACCACGGCGATTGTAGCTGGAAGCCCCAGCTTGCTGAAGGGTCAAATTGCCTGACAAGGCTCAAAATGATGGCAATCAGCATCATCGAAGCAATAACACCGGTCATATAAAACAAAGCTTCTTGGCGTCTGGTCCGTGCCTGTAATTGTGCCAAAGTAATAATTTTAATGCTCAGAATCGGAAAAACGCAGGGCATTAAATTTAAGATTAAACCACCGCCGAACGCAGCCAGCAGAATTAAAATCCAATTCGACTGCGGCAGATGGTTGTATTCGTCAAATTCAGCTTCTTGCAGCTTCTTTATAAAATCGGGCATATCGATAACCGGAACCTCAAGACGGATGCTTTCAGGGATGCATTCGTCTTTACAAACCTGCCAGTTTATGTCTGCCGTAAATTTTTTGTGATTATCAATATGATGTAGTGTCGCCCTATAAAAGGCTTTGTCCTCATAGCCGTCATAATACAAGCCTTCTTGTTCAAAATTTTGGGTTTGACTAAATTCTTCCTCTGCGATGGTCGTGCCTGCCGGAAGCCGCCACTTGAGCTTAAGGGGCGCACCGAAAGCCTGTTCATAAGGTGCAAATATATGCCACTCCGATGCAATGTCAAAAAGCAGCAAAACCTCCAAAGCATCGTTGCTGCCGATTCTGGTATAAGGTTTGATTTCAACAAGATTCTGTGCATCGGCGGCACGACAGCATAACAACAGGCAAAGCCAAACCCAAATAAGCTTTTTCATTAATTTTTGCTCTTTTGTTGCACCACCAGTTTATAATAAGCCGAGGATACCACAACCAGAGCTTTGACAAGACACCAACAGCCGAGGGCAATGGCTACAGGCAAAAAAGCAAACGGCATAATGCATAACAGAACGAAAGCACACAGAGTTTCGCTGCCCTGAGCGGTACCACCCAGATAAAACGGCGCTTTTGCCGAAGAGTTTTCTTTCTTTTCCTGATTATAAGCAACAACGCCGTAAGCCAGCATAGCCGAAGCGGACGCGGCAAAACCGAACAACCAAAAACAAGCCGTAACGGCATTTTCTTCAGGATGCGATAAGGCAAACCCGAAAATAACGCCGGTATAAAAAACAAAATCCAAACAGGCATCTAAAAAAACACCAAACCGTGTTATGCCTTCTGCACGAGCAACAGCGCCGTCCAAAATATCGCAAAACCGATTAATCAGAATACAAATTAAGGCCTCAAAATACAGATTCATCGCCAAAAAATTAATAGCCATCATACCGACAACAAAACCGAAAATGCTGACCATATTGGCATTAACACCTTTTTTAACCAGCTCTTTTCCCCAGATATTAATTTTTTTTTGCCATTTTTGCCGAGCACACTCCGAATTTTTGCAAAATTCAGAAGCTTTACACTCCTCAAATAATCGTTTGATTTTATTTATAAGACTTTCCAACATAGCGCTACATTCCTGTTTTTTTAATGAAGATTATTGACTTTAATCCACCCAGACTATAAAACACTTTTTAGAGTTTGTAAAAAATAACTTCACAATTATGCAGGTATAATATATGAGTCTCACCCGTTTGGTTTCAATATTCCTGTGTTTGGCGGCCGTCTGCGGTTATGTCCTTTGGCAATTTTCAGATATTCAACTGATAGAGGGGCATATTTTCGGAACTTATTACAAAGTCAAAGTTCGCACAACAGATGACCTTTCCGTGCTCAAAAAACAAATTACAACTCGTCTGCAGGAAATCGATCGCGAAATGTCCATATTTCGGGAAGACAGCGAAATTTCCGCAATTAACCGCGCACCGGCCGGCAAAGAAATAACGCTTTCGCTGGATATGCAGGCAGTCATGCAGACTGCTTATGAAGTATATCGCCAAAGCGAAGGCGCTTTTGATCCGGCTCTAGGGCGCCTGATTGATCTATGGGGATTTGGTGCCAGCAACAACCGATCGCCGTCAGATTTGGAGATAACAAAAGCAATGTCCTCGTCCGGCCTCGACAAATTACGCTTTGCCGATGATTTTTCCGCTCTCACAAAAACAAACGCCCAAACATATATCAATCTGTCTGCCATAGCCAAAGGATATGCGGTTGATGCCGTTGCCGAAATCTTAGACAAAACGGGCTGTACAGATTATATTGTTGAAATCGGTGGAGAATTAAAAGCTAAAGGCCTAAGAGACGATTCTACTCCGTGGAACATAGGCATCACCAGTCCGCGAGCCGACGTTTCAGATAATGTGATGATTGTGTCTTTAAGCAATATGGCCGTTGCCACGTCCGGCAACTATCGCAACTTCTACAAGCAAGATGGACAAATTTTAGGACACACGATATCATCGCATACCGGCCGACCGGTGAAAACAGATGTCGCTTCGGCAAGTGTCTTCGCAAATTCCTGTATGTTAGCAGATGCCTACGCCACGGCAATTGTCGCTTTGGGAATCGAAGCCGGATTGCAATTTGCGGATCGTTACGAACTAAAGGTCATTATCTTTGACCATAATCTCCAGCCTCATTTTTCCAAAGCGGCAGCCTTTTTAGAAGGGAACAATTAATGGAAAAAGCAATCCACTCCGCCATCATAACCTCTATCAAAGGCAATACCGCGCAGTTGCGCATCCGCTGCAATTCTGCCTGCCAAAACTGCATGGCCAAAAGATTGTGTGCCATAAACGAATATCAAGATCGTAACATTTCGGCCATACTTCCAGAAACGGAACAATTTAAAATAGGCGAAGAGGTCAATGTCTCCTTAGATTCCGGTCAGGGCTTAAAAGCCGTTTTGCTGGCATATGTTCTGCCTTTATTTTTGTTGCTTGTTGCCATACTGGCCGCAAAATGGAAAGGCTATGATGATTTTATCAGCGGAATATCCGGCATAATTATCTTGATTCCGTATTATTTTTGTTTATCCTTAGTCCTAGAGCGGTTAAAAACAAATTTTCGATTGACGGTGTCTAAAAAAGAAATCTCACGGGAACATAAGAGAAATGGATGATCTGATAATCACAAACATGCTGGTTTTAGGCGGAACGGCGTTTGCAGCAGCTGTCATTTTGTATTTTGTCTCTAAAAAATTTGCAATCCATGCAGACGAAAAAGAAACGCAAATTGCAGAAATTTTACCGCAGGCTAATTGTGGCGCTTGCGGCAAAGCCGGATGCGCCGATTTTGCGGCAATTTGTGCCCGTGCGGATGAAAAAGCATTTGCCAATTTGTACTGTCCTGTAGGCGGAGCAGCCGTCATGCAAAAGATCGCGCGGCTTAAAGGATTTTCAACAAAAGATAAACCATCAACAATCGCTGTGCTGCGTTGTCAAGGAAATTGCCAAAATGCTCCGATAAAAGTTGCTTATGATGCGGTCAGCACCTGTCGGATTGCTCATCGAATATCCAGCGGTCAAAATGGTTGTCCAAACGGTTGTCTGCATTTGGGCGACTGTGTTAAAGTTTGCAAATTCGGTGCTCTAAGGATGGACAAAAAAAGCGGCTTGCCTGTCATCAATGCCGCAAAATGTGTATCTTGCGGTGCTTGCGTTAAGGTATGTCCACGCGGTTTGTTTGAAATCCGCCCGCAATCACCTGATGGAATGGTCTATGTTGCCTGCCGCAACAAACAAAAAGGCGCCGTTGCACGCAAGAATTGTGCCGCAGCTTGTATTGGATGTGCCAAATGTACCAAACTGAATGATCAGATAAAAATAGAAGATAATTTATCATATATTCCCGCGACAGTAGATGTTGGTGAATTTGGTGCTAAATTACAAAAAATTTGCCCGACCGGTGCAATCGTTTACAAGGAGAAGCTACGTGGCTAAAAAATACACTTTTCCGATGGGGGGAATTCACTTAGACAAACACAAGACAACAGCGGCTTGTCCAATAATTCAGGCACCGTTGCCGGCGATCGCCGTCATACCGATAAAGCAGCATATCGGTGCACCGGCAAAAATTTTGGTATCAAAAGGGGATAAAGTCAAAACGGGAACCCTGATTGCCGATGCCGACGGTATTGTTTCGGCAGATGTTCATTCTTCTGTTTCCGGCGAAGTGCTTAAAATAGAGGATGTGGAGGGAGCCTCCGGATATGTCGAAAAAATGGTCACAATCAAAGTTGAAGGCGATGTCTGGGAGCCGGAAATTGATCGCACGCCGGAAATTGTCAGAGAAATTAATTTGACCCCCGAAGAAATTATTGCCAAAATTCGGGAAGGGGGCATTGTCGGCATGGGCGGAGCAGGTTATCCAACTCCCATAAAGACGACAATTCCTGAAAGAAAAAAAGTAAATCTACTGATTATCAACGGTATTGAATGCGAACCATTTTTAACAGCGGATGACCGGTTGATGATAGAAAAAGCCGAACAAATCATTATGGGTGCACGGGTTTTGAACAGAGCTTTAGGTATTCAAAATGCCGTCATCGCCATTGACGAAAACAAACCGGAAGCTATTGAGCGGCTGACTGCTTTAAGCAAACTTTATGTCGGGGTCAACATTAAAGTCTGCAAGACAAAATATCCGCAAGGCGGCGAGCGTCAGTTGATTCGCGCCATAACAGGAAAAGAGCTGCCTTCGGGAAAACTTCCGGTCGATATCGGCTGTATTGTGCAAAATGTAGGGACGACATTTGCTGTTTATGAGACTGTCTTAAAAAACAAACCGCTGTTTGAGCGCGTCGTAACTGTCTCGGGAAACGGATGCCTGCACTCCGGAAACTATTTGGTGCGTATCGGCACGCCTATATCGGACATAATAGGGCAAAGCGGCGGTCTGGCGACAGATGTCGAAAAAATCATTTTGGGCGGACCGATGATGGGTAGCGCGATTGTTAATACAAACGCACCGATAACCAAATTAACTTCAGCTGTTTTGTTGCTTAAAGGCGATGAATTTGCCAAACACGAGCCGTCGGCCTGCATCCGTTGTGGCAAATGTGCTCTTGTTTGTCCGGCTGGACTCCGACCTTTTGCCATCAAGCAGGCTGTCTGTTGTAATGATCCCTCCGAGACATTACGTCGTCTGCATGTCGGCGACTGCATTGAATGCGGCTGCTGTGCTTATACATGTCCGGCAGGCATACCACTACTTGATTACTGCAAAATTGCCAAACAAGAAATCCGAAAGAAATAACATGATGCTAAAGATATCTGCCAACCCGCATATACAAACAGTTCGTAACACCCGCTCCATCATGCTTGACGTGGTTATTGCTTTGATGCCGGCAGCCATTGCTGCGCTATTGTTTTTTGGCGTCAATGCATTGAGGGTAATATTAACCTCGGTAGCCGCTTGTGTTTTATTTGAGTATTTAGCCTGTCGCTATTGGCTAAAAACAGCTAACACCACCCAAAATTTTTCTGCGGTAATTACAGGACTTCTGCTGGCATATAATTTGCCTTCAACTATGCCGAGCTGGATGATTTTAATCGGCGCCTTTATGGCTATTATTGTTGCCAAAATATGTTTTGGAGGATTAGGCAAAAATATTTTTAATCCGGCGCTGGTCGGCAGGGTTTTTCTTTTTATATCTTTTCCGGTTCAGATGACTATTTGGCCGACACCCCATTTCTTGCACATAACAAGCCCTGATGGTCAAACCGGAGCCACCCCGTTAAATATTTTGAAAAATATGGATACTTCATCAGACTATCCGATGTATTCTCCTGACGATTTACCAAGTTACAGCAATATGTTTTTAGGAAACATCGGCGGCTGTATTGGTGAGATCTCTACATTGGCTTTGTTGCTTGGTTTTGTCTATCTTCTTTGGCGTCGCGTCATTACATGGCACATACCCGTTTATTATCTGGCAACGGTTTTTGTCCTGACATCTTTTTTATACGCCGCAACCGGAGAAATTAAGTTTCTGCCGCTAGCGCACCTATTATCCGGCGGACTGATGCTTGTAGCCATATTCATGGCTACGGACTACACAACTTCGCCAATGACGATTAAAGGGCAAATAATTTTTGCTGTCGGATGCGGGGTGCTGACGGTAGTTATCCGATCGTTCAGCGCTTATCCCGAAGGCGTATCTTTCGCCATCCTGATTATGAATGCTTTGGTGCCGTTGATTGATAAACTTGCCGTTCAGCGCTATTATGGGGAGAGAAAAAAATGTCCAAGAAAAAGCAGAGCTTATTAAGACCTCTGGTTGTATTGGTAGGCATTGCCTCTGTTTCTGCCTTTACGCTGGGCTATGTTTACCAAATAACCGAAGCGCCTATCAAACGCGCCAAAGATAACCGCGAGCTTGAAGCTATAGCCGAAGTCGTCAATGAGTTTGATAATAATCCCTTTGCCGAAAAAATGAAAATCAGCACATCAAACAAAAAACATAAACTGACAATGTATCCGGCACGTAAAGATGGAATTTTAAATTCTGTAGCGGTCAAAACTTATACCAACACAGGCTTTGGCGGACGAATAGAGCTAATGGCCGGTTTTAATGTCGATGGCTCAATCAAAAGTTTTAAAATTATCTCCAGCCATGAGACACCGGGTCTTGGAAGCAAAGTTGACGAACCAAAATTTAAAACGCAGTTTCAAGGCTTCTACCCCGGACGTCAAATCTTAAAAGTCCGACAAGACGGCGGCGATATTGATGCCGTAACGGCTGCCACCATTAGCTCTCGTGCCGTGCTCAAAGCAATTGAACGGGCATACGATGCTTTTAGAACATTTAACTCGGGGAGCAACAATGAATAAAAAGAGTCTTGAAAATCTTACTCGCGGAATCTTTAAGGAAAATCCGACCTTTGTTATGCTGTTAGGTATGTGTCCGACCTTGGGTGTGTCTACATCTGCAATCAATGGTCTGGGCATGGGGCTGGCAACGGCCTTTGTTCTGATATTATCCAATATTGGCATATCCATGGTCAAAAACATCATTCCAGATATTATCCGTATTCCAAGCTTTATTGTCATTATTGCTTCTTTTGTAACCGTTATCGAGATGCTGATGCAGGCTTATCTGCCGCAGTTGTATGCCGCCTTAGGCATTTATATTCCGCTGATTGTGGTTAACTGCATTATTTTAGGTAGGGCAGAGGCCTTTGCCTCTAAAAACAATGTCTGGCAATCGTTCTTAGATGCTGTCGGCATGGGACTTGGTTTTACGATGGCTCTGACCTTTTTAGGCGCAATAAGAGAGATCTTAGGTAATGGTTCATTATTCGGCTGGTCATTTGTCAGCGATGAAACGCCCACAATGCTGTTGTTTATCATGCCGCCTGGAGCTTTTCTGGCGCTGGCAGCTATCATTATTGCCGTCAACAAATTACGGGGAGCAAAATAACCATGGCGTACATCATGATTTTTATCACAGCCGTTTTTGTCAACAACATTATTTTGTCGCAATTTTTGGGAATTTGCCCTTTTTTGGGTGTTTCAAAAAAAATATCGACAGCTGTCGGCATGGGATTGGCGGTCATGTTTGTCATGACCTTGTCCACCATAGTCACATTTTTAATTTATTACACCTTTCTTCAGCCTTATGACTTAAAATTTATGACGACCGTCACATTTATTTTGGTTATTGCTTCGTTGGTACAAATGGTTGAGCTGATTATAAAAAAAACCTCGCCAGCGCTGTATCAGTCCTTAGGTATTTTTCTGCCGCTAATAACCACAAACTGCGCGGTTTTGGGTATTGCGCTTCTAACTATCCAAAAAAACTATACGCTGTTGGCCGGCATATGCTATACATTGGCCTCGGCCACGGGCTTTACACTGGCTATCGTTATATTTGCTGGTATCCGCGAGCGTCTGGAGCATGCCGAAATCCCGAAAGCCCTGAAAGGCACACCGATTGTTTTAATCTCGGCAGCGTTGTTATCAATGGCTTTTATGGGATTTGCAGGCATATCTTATTAATCAGAGCAAGACTTTTATATGCCGAATAACATCCTCAAACATTTGCGGTGTCAAAACCCCTGTATTAATATTGTAACGCGACGTATGATATGAGTTAACCATATACAAATTATGTCTTTCAAGCCTATGTTCGGCATTATGCGCAAACTTAAAAGCCGCTTTTTTATACCCTAAAACGGAAAGAACAGCATTATGAGCTACACTCCCGAGCGTCAAAATAACTCTTAGATTTGGCATGGCTCTGATTTCTTGAATAAGATATTCTCCACAGGCTTTAATTTCTTGTCCGGTAACTTTGTTCTGCGGCGGCACGCAACGCACCGAATTGGTAACTCTCACACCAACAAGCCTAAAACCATCATTTGCCCGTTTGCCGTAATTTCCTTCAGCAAGCCCGTATTTCTGCAGCATCGGATAAAGTACGTCGCCGGCATAATCATTAGTAAACGGTCTTCCCGTCTGATTAGCACCGTTCAACCCCGGAGCCAGACCGACAATCAACAATTTTGCCGTCAAATCACCAAACGGCGGCACCGGCGCATTAAAATAAAGCGGAAATTTTTTAATATTCTCGGCGCGAAACAACAACAACCGGAGACATTTATCACAAGTTTTATCAGGAGCCTTAAAATCCATAAGAATCAACCTTTTCTTCATATTACATATCAATATATTAGCTAAATTGCGTAAAAAAATATTTAATCCCCTCTTTAAATTGGTTCTATACGGATTATCTAATGTGGCATAAACCGGTCTAGCCAAGCGGTTTACACAAAGTACTTGGACTAAAATGTTTAAAATCTGTTTATAAATGGAGTTTAAAGACAATGAAAAAAACATTATTGCTTGCAGGTGTTGCCTGTGCTTTAATTTCCACCAATGCTTCGGCAGGATGGTCAGATATGGCTAAAAATTCAAAACTTTATGTCGGTGCAGATTACGCTTTCACATCTTATGATTTTAAGGGTAGTCTGGACGAAGCCAAAAAATCCTACAATTCCGGAATGGTTAACATCGGTACACGTTTGGATCGTTTCGGCGCCGAAATCTTTGGTCAATGGAGCGGCAAAAGAACCAAAGATCTAACCGACGGCAAACTTAAAACAAAAGTTAATGCTTATGGCTTGGATCTCTACGGGTATCAGCCGCTAGGTTGCGAAGGAAAATATGATTTGCTGGCAACCATCGGTGTGGCCGATTACTATTATAAAGCCGAATCCAACGGCAGCAGCGACAGTAACAATCGCATTGGGTGGCGTATCGGCGGCGGTGCCATGTACAACATGACAGATCATATTTCGGCTCGTGTTGTCGGACGTTACGCCTATATTGGTGCCAAAGAATTAAACCACGCCGCAGAAGTAACGGCAGGTTTAAGATATTCTTTCTAAATCTAAAATTCTTTTGCACGAGGGAGGCTTTACTTACTAAAAAGCCTCCCTTTTTCACAAAAGCTTATGAAAGAGATTGCATATGGTATTTTAAGGCATGCTTACGTAAAAATATTCTGCGCATTTCCGTCGGATTAAGCTTGCGGATAATCAGAAAATAACCGCCGCAAACGACTAATGCACCGCCGACCCATGCTGACGGCCCAGACCAAAAAATACCGACATATCCCAGGACATGAGCCAAATATAACGCCGCAAACACCCTGATACCCAACTCAACAAATCCCGAAATCAGCGGAATAACCGTGCGCCCCATTCCTTGCAGCGTGTTGCGAGCCACAAAAATACAAGACAAAAAGAAATAAAAATAAGAACTAATCAGCAAATATTCCTGCCCGATATGAACAATATTTTCATTATCTCCATCAATAAAAGCCGAAACCATGTGTGAACCGTAAAAACGTACGCTCAGACTAACAATAATGCTCAACACAAAACAAGCAGCCAGACTCAAACGCACACCTTGTCGTATCCGGCGAATAAGTGCGGCACCGAAATTTTGCGCCGAATAAGTCGCACAGGCAATACCGACGGCAAACAACGGTTGAGTTGAAACCTGTTCAATTCGCATTGCGGCTGTAAAACCGGCAATAACATCCGTGCCAAAAGAATTGCAAACGCTTTGAATAACCATCATGCTTAAAGCCAAAATCGAAAATTGCAATGCCATTGGCACGGCAACTTTAAGATGCTCCATCATAAACTTATGATTATAGCGGCAGTCGGCTTTTTTAATCTGCAACAGCGGAAACTTTTTGGCAATAAACCAAATACAGGCCACAACACTTATAAGCATTGACACAAAAGTTCCGCTGGCTGAACCAACCACACCCCATTGCAAATGGTAAATAAAAAAGAAATTAAACAATATATTTAACAATGACGATGCAATCAAAAAATAAAGAGGTGTCTTGGAATCGCCTAGCGCACGAATAAAACCGGACAACAGATTATACATAACAATTGCGGTAATGGATAATCCCAAGACCAACATAAAAGAGTATGCCTCATCCATAATTTCCGCCGGAACATTCATCAGCCGGAGCAGGGGTCTCAAAAAGAAGATTAAAGCAACAGATATAAGCAAACTCAAGGCAATAGCCGCGATCAAAGAATGAAAGACTGAAGATTTAATGCCGGTAACATCACGCGCTCCAAATCGTTGCGCCGTAATAACCGTCAAGCCGGCTGTAAATCCAAAAGCGACCATCAAAAACATAAAAAACAACGGAGCCGATGCGCCGACCGCCGCCAGCGACTCAACACCAAGCAACCGCCCGACAATCAGAATATCGGATATCTGAAACAACTGCTGAAAAATATTACCGAGTAAAATCGGCAGCGCAAACCATATAATCAGCTTTAGCGGATTTCCTCTGGTTAAATCCTTAATCATTTGCTCACCTTTTATTTAAACCATAGGCCTTTTAACGCCTTAAATTTAAATTGTAAAGTTAAAAAACAACATTTGCGTTATAATATTCAGCAATATATTTACCTTTGGTTAATCTTTAAATATTACACATAAAAGTAGAGGTGTCCATAGCCGACGTCTATCCGCGTCTCTACAACAAAAAAATTTAAAAGTCTATCAAAAGACTTTTGACGGCAAATAGTCCAGAGCTTTCGAACAATATTTGTCGTCCGATTTTAGGAGTATTGTAAAATGGCAAAAATTCTGATAATGGGTGGCGCCGGTTATATTGGTTCACATACGCTCAAACACCTGAAAGAACACGGATATGATGTTCTGGTGGCGGATAATCTGTCAACAGGACACAAAGAAGCGGTAATGGATTCTTTACTGATCACCGCCGATTTATTGGATGAAAACGCTCTTAATGAGTTGTTTTCGACATACCAAATAGAGGCGGTTGTCCATTTTGCAGCTTTTTCACTGGTTGGCGAAAGCGTTTCTGATCCGGCAAAATACTATCGCAATAACGTTGTTGGAACCTTCAATTTATTGGAAGCCATGCGCCGGTTCGGTGTCAATAAAATTGTCTTCTCCAGCACTTGCGCCACTTACGGTCAACCGCATTATGTGCCGATGGACGAAAAACATCCCCAAACGCCGATTAACCCTTATGGACAAACCAAATTAGCTATTGAAAACATGTTTCGAGATTATCATCAGGCTTATGGCTTGAAATATATTGCTTTGCGATATTTTAATGCCGCCGGCGCTGACGAAAGCGCTCTGATTGGTGAAAGTCACCATCCGGAAACTCACCTGATACCTTTGGTGCTGCAAGCCGTTAAGGGCGAGCGGGAGAATGTAAAAATCTTCGGCAGCGATTATGAAACGCCGGACGGCACTTGTCTGCGTGATTACATTCATGTTTCGGATTTGGCGGCGGCACATCGTTTGGCGCTCGAAAAGCTTGATAAATACCAAGGATATATCAATTTAGGTACGGGCATACCGACTTCCGTACTTGAAATTATCAAAGCTGCCGAAAAAGTTTGCGGCAAAACATGTCCGATCGTTAAAACAGAACGTCGGTCTGGTGATCCGGCCAAACTTTACGCCGACAACACGGTCGCCAAAAACATTCTCGGCTGGCAGCCCAAATATACTGATATTGAGGCCATTATTCGCACAGCTTGGAATTGGGAGCTTAATCGCCGCTTTTAAGGCTGCGAATCATCTCCTCGACAAAAGCGGGCAGGGTCGTTCCGGCCGGTCCCATAATATGGTGGTCAAAATAAAAATTATTTGAGGTCGGTTCCATATTAAATTCATAAGTTGCCGCGCCGTGATATTTAGCCGTCTGCACAAAAGCCGCAGCCGGAAACACGACACCAGACGTCCCAACAGACAAAAATAAATCGCACCGCCGCAGCAGCTCATCGACCTTGTCCATACACAAAAGATTCTCTCCGAAAAAAACAATATTTGGCTTCATCATGCCGATCACACCGCAATTCGGACAAACAGTTTCAGTGTCAATATCGCCGGAGGCTCCGACAGTTTGTCCGCAATTTAGGCAAACCGCTTGGTCAATTTGCCCGTGAATATGATAAACATTACTATTTCCGGCTTTTTCATGCAAAAGATCAACATTTTGCGTAATAACAGCAATCTCAGCCGGATATTCTTTTTGAAATTGAGTAATTGCCAAATGCGCCGCATTAGGCTTAGCTTGTAAAATCTCTTTTTTTAAGTCATTATAAAAATCATGAACATAAGCCGGATTGCGTTTAAAAGCTTCTATAGTCGCCACATCCTCTACTCGATGGTTGTTCCATAAACCATTTTCAGAACGAAAAGTCGACAAACCGGACTCGGCCGAAATTCCGGCACCGGTTAAAATAACGATATTTTTAAAAATTTTCATTGATAAACCATAAATAGCTATTGCTTTAAACCTAGAGCTATTTATAATCCAAAACCAAAAGGAATCAAGAAAAAATGCGTTTTTTGTTACTGTCTTGTTGTGCACCGTGTTCTTGTGCCGTCATCGAAAAATTAGCCCGAGAGAAAGCCGATTTTACGGTTGTTTTTTATAATCCAAACATTCGTCCATTGGCCGAATATCAAAAAAGATGCTACGAAAACAAAAGATTATGCATAAACTATAATATAAATTTTATTGAACTTGAATATGACAACAAACGCTGGTGTGAACTAACCAAAGGTATGGAGAATCTGCCCGAGCGCGGCGAGCGTTGTTCGGTCTGTTTTGGTATGCGCCTGCGCCGAGTGTTTGAATACGCCAAAGACAACGGATTTGACGCGGTTGCCAGCGTCTTAGGGGTCTCACGCTACAAAGATTTAAATCAAGTTAACCGTGCCGCACATGCCGAAGCGGCGCGGGCAGGGCTGCCTTATCTGGAAATTGAAGGACGCAAAGGTGGCATGCAAGAACGGCGCAGGCAGCTAATCAAAGAACTCAGTCTTTACAATCAAACTTATTGCGGCTGCAAACCGCGGGAGGAAGCAAAATGTTCTGGTCAAAATGGCTGACGCCAAAACCTTTTAATGAAGGCTGGTTGCCTGAAGAAAAAGGACATAAAGTTTATTTTGCCGAATTTGGCAACCCCAAAGGCCGACCTGTTATAATGTTTCATGGCGGTCCCGGCGGCAGCAGCAAAGCACGATACGCCAAACAGGCAAATTTGCGCAAATATCGAGTCATTATGTTTGATCAACGTGGTTGCGGCAAATCACAGCCTTTGGGAAAATTAGAACACAACACCACCCATGATTTGCTAAGCGATGTTACAAGGTTGATTGATTGGCTAAATATTAAAACCAAAATAATCTTAAGAGGCGCGTCATGGGGCTCGACATTAGCTTTATTATGGGCAGAACAAAATCCCAAAAAGGTCGATAAATTGTTGTTATCACAAGTTTTTTTGGCAAATGAAGACTATCGTCGCTGGGAATTTGATGGCAATCGTTATTGCTATCCTGATTTTGTTGAAAAACTGGAAAAAGAATCGGCAGGAAAAATCGTCGGCTATTACAATAAACTAATCCGCTCCGACAAACTACAAGATCAGCTCAAAGCCGCTAATCATTATGGTTGGTTTGAGCGTATTTGCGGCAGTATGCAGCCAGATTTCGGGCATTTTACCGAGCTTTCGCCTCAGGAATTGGCCTCACAGCGCATATTCATGCATTACGTGGCACATAATTTCTTCTTAGGCAAGAATGATATTTTGAAGAGTATACAAAAAATAAAAAAGCTGGAAACTTTCATAATACATAATCGACTTGATTTTGTTGCACCTCTCAAAGGAGCTTGGGATATCCATAAAGCTCTGCCAAATTCCAAACTGATTATTGTGCCGGATTTTGGCCATGTCAGTACCAAACTGCACAAAACCATTCAAAAAGAATATTACAAGGTGTTGAAATGACAAAAGATTTTTATATATTTAGACACGGACAGAGTACTTATAATCTGACTGGCCGCACTCAGGGACAAACTAATGATTCCGTCTTGACAGAACTAGGGCTTGAGCAGGCGCGAAGTATCGGCGAACGGCTGAAAGACAAAGGAATACAGTTGATTGTATCCTCTCCGCTGAAAAGAGCTCTGCAAACAGCCGAGCAAGCCAACCGTTTGCTAAATGTCCCCATAGAAACAGATAAAAATTTTATTGAAGTTAACGTCGGTGTGGTTGAAGGGTGGCATTATACCAGAATTATGGCCGAATACGGTGATATTTTCGACAAACTACATAACCCGCAGGATGGCACGGACGATGCTTGTTATCCCGGAGGCGAAAGCAAAAAACAGGTTAGGGAGCGTATTTTTTCCGGTTTGGAATATTGGTCAAATAAAAATTATAATGCTATTGCCGTATCATCACATGGTATCATGTTAGCGCAAACCTGCGTCGCATTAAAACAGCCGGCACAAGAAATCAAAAATGCGGCAATCTTACACATCAGAAAGGATGATGGTGAATGGAAAATCATCGAATGGCTGTAGCTGAACAAGAACAAAAAATTAATGATATTGAAATGGCGCATTATATTTTGCTGTCTTTATACAGAGAATATTCTATAAGATTGCTTAAAAAGCCGCAAAATAAAGAAAATTATGTAACCAAAATGCGCCAAATTAAACATGATATGCGCTATCTGACACGGCAAGAACTAATATCTAAAGTGCAACAATTATATCTACCCAATTTAAAAAGAATGGAGAAAGAATAATGGGTTATGGCAATATTCTAAACGAAAAAGAACGTCATCAGTGGTATAACGATGTTATTAAGCCGCTTTTTTTAGGCGACAAAAAGCCTTCAAACAATCCGACTTTTGTCTTGCTGACGGGACAACCCGGCGCCGGAAAAACAACAGCATCAGAAAGATGCGCCCAGCACATATCTCCTGAGCCGGCCAAATTTGGCGGAGACGATATTCGCATTTTGTTGCCTTATGCCGGCCGTTTATTGAAAGAGAATCCAGCAGAATACCCGTTCATAACAAAAGCCGATATGAGCTGGACTCGAGAGAAATTAGTTGATGAAATAGTTGAAAATAAATACAACCTGCAAATAGACAGCATTCTTTCAAATCCAACCGACTGGAAAATGGGAACACTACTGAAAGTCAAAAACGCCGGATATCGCATAGAATGTGTGGCCTTGGGAATACACCGCTATTTGAGCGAAGTTTCAATGTTCTTCCGCCGAGAAGAACAAATAAAAAGTTTGGGCGTTGGTTTTCCCGTAACCATGGAGACACACGATACGGCCTACGAACTTCTGCCGGAAATCGTTTCAAGAATGTATAAGGAAGGAATTGCGGACAGAGTAAGAGTTTATAATCGTAATTTTCAAAGCTATTATGATACCGAGCAAATTAATCAGCCGAATGAGCAAGATATTATGCGAGCCATTATTAAGTCCCGAGAAGATTATCTAACGATGGATTCATTAAAATTTATCAAAACATCATGGGAAAATATTTATGAAAATATGTTGAATCGTAACGCATCAGAAGAACATTTAAAAGAAGTTGCCGCATGTTACAACACATTCCGGAAAGCTTCCGGTATCTATCTTATTGATAATAGCAACGGTATTCAAAATATGATTAATCTGCGTCGACAGCAAAAAGGAAGCATAAAAGGCTCCACCCATACTCGATAAAGCCTTAACCAGCTACAAAACTATACATAATATACATTATGCGACAAACTTGCATTGTTCTGCCATGGCTGATTTTGTGGCTGTTTTTGTTATTGCTTTTGTTCCTTTTCCGCCTGTTCCAAAAATTGACAACAGAATCTGCATGGTATTAGCATATAAATATATGATTATCAATAAATTAAGAGGGTTTTGACAAAAAGATACAATGGTATACAATGCGTCTGGAGGATAAATGGAGAATTCCATAATGAATTAATTTTTACCCAAATAAATAAGTCTTGATTTTTAGTCTTTTTGGCCTATTATCAATCGCCGATAATACAGGAGCCTTAAAATGCAAATAAGTTTCATAAATGATGAATTTTCCAATATTGATGATGCTCTGGCTTTTGCCAGAAAAAATAAGTTGCGTTATATTGAGTTGCGCAAAATAAATAACAAAAATATTACCGAACTAACCAAAGAAGAAGCTTTCACCCTAGCAGAAAAAATATCTGCTGCGGGAATTTTGGTCTCCGCTCTGTCCTCACCATTTCTCAGATGGAAAGAAGGCACACAAGACTTAAGCATCGGCGACATACAAACAACATCAGAAAAAGAATATTTTATAGCCCTGATGGATCTGGCCGATATTTTCGGCGCTCCCAATATTCGCATCTATTCTTATTTTAAAAATGAGAATTTGCCGATTGAAGATTTAGGTAAAAAATTGGATACTTATAGCCAGATAGCCTTAGAAAGAGGAATCAACTTGCTACTGGAAAGCGACAATCTGTGCAATATAGATACAATTAACAAAATGCACCAGTTGTTTGAATTATATGGATTTTCAAATATATTTCCGTTGCTCGATTTAGGAAATACCCTTGCCTCCGGCGATGATTTTAAGCCGCAAGAATTGCAAGATATCATAAATAAATGCCTGTATTTTCATATAAAAGACTACGACGCTGATCTAAAACGTTTTGTTGTCATAGGTGAAGGAAACATTGATTATGAAAATATTTTGGCCGATAAATTAACTGAAACCGAGACAATCTTCTCCCTAGACACGCACACCGGCTATCCCGAAGATCTGCAAATGTCGCTGAATCTGCTACAAACCTGGAAAGATTAACCTTATTTATTAATCAGCAATTTAACAAAATTCATCAGAAAAACTATTGCCAAGAAGGTTGCGGTGCGAGCCGCCAAAACAACAATCCCCGCGTTTTGCCCGACAATGACAACCTGAATTAATAAAGACGCAACAACGGCACAACCAAACATGATTAACCAATAATTTTTATTGCCCAGAAAAACAAAAGCGCACACAGCGGCCGAGACGGATAAAATATTTTGTCCAGCAAAGCCAAGACATAAATTAAAAAAATATGTTATCGCATTGATATTCATAATATACCCAATAGCAACAACAATCACGATGGCCGCTAAAATTGTGAAATATATCTTTGTTTTACTCATTTATTTTCCCTCTTCCCGAATATTAAATTGTGCATTAGCCTTTATGAGTCTGTTTAAGCCCTCTGCGCTCTTTTTTTTCCAAATCAGCCGAATATATCAAACGACGTGTATATGTTTGTTTTGGATTTTCAAAAAGTTGCGTTGCCGAACTAAATTCAATTATTTTTCCATCTTTCATAACCGCAATATCATCCGCCAATGCTCTTACGGCCCGCATATCATGAGAAATAAACAGATAAGAAATTCCCCTTGTCTCTTGAATTTTCTGCAAAAGTTTCAGTATTTGCGCCGCGATTGTTACATCCAGAGCCGATGTCGGTTCATCTAATATTAAAATTTCCGGCTCCACAACCAAAGCTCGGGCAATAGCAATTCTCTGTCTTTGACCTCCTGAAAATTCGTGCGGATATTTTTCCAAACAGTTGCTTTTAAGCCCCACCTCCTGCAAAACCTGACAAATACGAGCATCTTTTTCTTTTTTTGACAGCTGAGGAAAGTGAACCTTGATACCCTCCCCTACAATTTCCGACACATTCATACGTGGATTCAAAGAGGTATACGGATCTTGAAAAACAATTTGAATCTTTTTATGCAATTCTTTATGAGAAATATCTCTAATATTTTGTCCTTTAACAAATATTTTTCCCACAGATTCAATTAATCCGGCCATTGCCAAACCCAATGTCGTTTTTCCCGATCCGGACTCTCCAACCAACCCCAAAGTTTTTCCTTCTTTAATCGTTAATGATACACCATTAACCGCGTAAAAATAATCAACAATTTTCCCAAAAAAATTACGTGCAACAGGAAATCTAACAGCCAAATGCTGAATTGAAGCGGCCATATCTCTGGAGACAATACTATTTTTTTTCAAAATATTAGACGAACATATTAAAGCTTTTGTATAACTATTTTTAGGATACCTGAAGATATTTTCACAACTACCACGTTCAACTATCTTACCGCCTTTCATAACCAAAACCTTATCTGCAATCCGGCGAACAATGTTCAAATCATGGCTAATAAAAATAACAGCCATACCCAATTCTTCTTTCAACTTTAGCAAAAGCTCCAAAATCTGCGCTGCTATCGTAACATCAAGGGCAGTTGTGGGTTCATCGGCAATCAAAATATCTGGCCTGTTGGCTATAGCCATTGCAATCATAACACGCTGGCGTTGTCCACCTGACAATTCATGAGGATATGCCCTAAAACGCCTCTTAGGGTTGGCAATTCCTGTCAAAGATAACAATCGCATTGCTTCTGCATGCGCTTGTTTAACCGAAATTTTTTTGTGCGTTAGCAACGCCTCCGATATTTGCCGACCGATCGTCTGCAAGGGATTAAGACTGGACATCGGTTCCTGAAAAACAAATCCTATTTTTTTCCCTCTTATTTCTTGAATATGCGGATTATCAATTAATTCCGTCCCTGCAAACATAATAGATGTTTCAGCAGAATGAAAAGCTCTAGGATAAGGAAGCAATCCTAAGATAGACAACGCTGTCAACGATTTTCCAGAACCAGATTCCCCAACAATTCCCAAGACTTCGCCTTTTTCCAATTCAAAACTGATATTTCTGACCACTTTATAAGAATAGCCGGCCGGACTATGAAAACCGATGCTAAGATTTTTAACTTTCAATAAAGACATCAACGGTTTCTCCGTGTGTCAAAAACATCGCGCACTCCCTCACCTATAAAAATAAGCATGGTTAAAAGCGATGATAAGACCACAAAAATTGAAACACCTATCCAAGGAGCCTGTAAATTATCCTTTCCCTGGCGTACCAAATCTCCCAGCGACGGATATTCGTGCGACAATCCAAGGCCTAAAAAATCCAACGCCGTCAATGCAACAATCGACTCCGATAAAATAAAAGGAATAAAAGTAATAGACGCTACCAAGGCATTAGGCAAAATATGTTTAAACATCACACGGACATTACTAACCCCCAAAGCCTTAGCCGCTTTTACAAATTCAAAATTGCGGACTCTCAAAAATTCAGCCCGAACAACACCTACCAACGCCGGCCAGCCAAAAAACAGCATTATCAACAACAACATCCAAAAATCTGGCTCAAACACACTGGCAATAATAATCAGAATAAAAAGCTGGGGCAACGACTCCCATATTTCCATTATTCGCTGGATAATAATATCTATTTTACCGCCAAAATAACCTTGAACAGCACCGACGACAATACCTACAGCCGAAGAAGCAGCCGTTAAAATAAAGGCAAAAACAACCGACAGACGGATCCCATATAAAATTCGCGTCAAAACATCCCTTCCCTCATCATCGGTTCCAAGCCAGTGTGATCGATCCGGCGGCGATGGTGTCGGTTTGTCGAGATTATAATCAACAGTATTAAAAGAATAAGGTATTAGTGGCCACCATAACTTGCCGTTTTTCTGAATATTATGAAGAATCAAGGGATCTTTGTAATCCGCTTCCGTCGGAAAATCTCCCCCAAACGTCTGTTCATCATAACTTTTAATTATCGGAAAAAACCATTCTCCTTCATAATAAATAGCCAAAGGCTTATCATTGGCAATAATTTCGGCAGCCAAACTCAGCAAAAACAAAAACCCAAAAACAATCAGCGACCACAAAGCGCGTTTATTGCGTCGAAAAACAAATATTTTTTTCTGAGACAGCTTACCTCGGACGGACAATTTTTCCATCTCCCGTATGGCTTAATTTTCAATAACTTTGACTTCAATGTTAACGCTGTTCTTCCCACTATTACGAGCTGCCTGTTGCAAGTTCTTATGAAATTGCCTTTTCAACTCTTCCGGCGATAAATTTTCGCCTTCGGCAACTGGAGCTTCAAGAACCTCCTGTAATTCCTCGTTTTGTGAAAGTTTTTCAACATTTTGAGCCAAATTATCCAACTTTTTCTCGGCTTCCGCGCCTTTTTCAGCTCTAACCGCTTCTCTGGCTTTGGTAATAGCCGCTTCTGTTTTATCCTGCACCTCTGCTTTGTCAAACAAAGTTTCCGGAATGACTTCTGCCGCCTCAATCGTCTCCAGTGCTACATTTTTTTCTGTAGCCGGCTGTTCGGCCTTCTTTTCCGTATCATTGCCCGAAATTCTCTCGGCAACATCCTCCTCAGCCACTTTCTCTTCGGCTAAAATTTTTGCCGAATTAACAACCTGCGGAGAGCCACTTTCATCAATCGGCATTTCCTGAGGCTTTTCTTCGTCAGAGGTCGCTTTTTCCTCCATTTGAGCTTCCGTCGTCGCAGAAGACATCTCTGGCAAAGGTTCATCAATTGTATCCACACCTTCTTCAGTTTTAGTTTTAGTTTCAAGCGAACCAACCTCTGAGGGGCTGTTCTCTATCTCTTGCTTTGCTAGAGCATTATCCCCAACCGCGCTGATGGATTTAACTGGCTGTTCAGGAACATCTTTAACTTCATTCTCCGCTACGGCAGGCTTTTCAAGCTTTCTTGGCGCAACATCAGCTGCTGGCGAAGAAGCCTCCAAACGACTTTGAAACACATCATTTTTCTGATATGCTTGACCGCCGTCAATCTGGTTAGAAGCTTGCCAAGCCGAACTCCATTGACCAAAATGCTCTTCAGCGGCAGCAATAATATGATCCTTATATTTGTCTTCTTCAATCAATTGACGAATATGCTTCAAAGCCTTATCCGTTGTTTTTATCCCTGAAAACTCTTTACAGGGTTTATGTGTAAAGAAAAACGAATTCAAGATCTCATCAACATAGCAAACGCTATAATCAACATCCGAATGCTCACCTCCGGCCGGATATATAGCCAGCATAACTTGAGATTGTTGCTGTAGCTGACGATAATAATCCGTCTTCTTTGCCGCCAAACCTTGAGGCGTATTTAATCCCTGAATAATAAGGGTCGTATCTTTCAAGTACCCGCCACGTTCTAACCGACGAATAAAATTATCTAACGCTCCAAACAAACAACTGATCTGTTCGGCATAAGCATCCCGCCGAACATCAATCCCAACCGGTCGCGCAAACGGAAAATTATTTTCGCTGACCCAGTCTGACATATTCTTCAAATGGCAGAATTCATCATAAATATAAGTTTCAGATGGCAGGTCAATAATGGCAAAATAAGCCTGATTTCCTGTTTGCTTCTCCAAACTGTCAATAATCTGATCAAAGACCTTAAATGAATTAACCGCATATAATTCATCCGCCTTAAAACTCATCGTCATTCTCAATTGGCTGGGCAAAACAAAATCAGCCAAAGTCAGAACAGGATTCAGCGAATCAACAAACCCCGTGGAATTCAGCCATTGTGCCAACAATAACAATGTTTTCTGCTCTGTCGAAAAATTATTGCCGATCCAATTCGTCGGTGCATTAATTTTTTCTTTGCACAACGCCGCTGCTAATTTATTATCCAAATAACAAGCATCTACTCCGCGCGTCTGAAAGACATTGATTGTATAGTCTTTTTTACGCAACAAAGAATAAAGAGAACTGTCTTTCAAATAAACACGATCTCGTTGCAAAGAATCAAAAATAAAATACTCATCCCGAATAGCCGAAATCTGCAAATGCTCTGAAGCATCTTTATCTGAATCAGGATTATATGATGAAATAAGATTCAAAAACGGCTCCCGCTCATTTTTAACCAACGCATTGGGATACAAAATAAAATTATTCCTTGCAAAAAAGCCCAAAACATTATTAAAAGTTTCTTGAATATTAACTTTTTGCTTGGACATCTGCGCCATTGAGGCCAAATTATTCGGTGAAGTCAGACTGTTAAAAGATAAAAAAATCAGATTTTTCCCGACACC
Source organism: uncultured Alphaproteobacteria bacterium (assembly GCA_944393715.1). GTDB lineage: Bacteria > Pseudomonadota > Alphaproteobacteria > RF32 > CAG-239 > CAZU01. The sequence goes on along the minus strand of CALYBB010000011.1, from coordinate 22,705 downwards.
TTCATTCTTTAGAGTCGGTGCCGCTGCCGCAGTCCTAAAATACTGTGAGGAAGCACTAAAATAAGCCTCGCTTAAAAGCCACCCCAAAACAACCAACTGTAACGCTGCAAAATAAAGCAAAAATTGACGCTTAAGCATATTAAACAAAAGCCAAGCCGCAATAAAAACCGCCACCCCGATAATCCAAAACGAATATTTATACAAAACGGCATTGGCACCATCGCTGAAAATACCGCTAAAAAGAATAAGCAGCCCCGAATGTTTTTCAAAGCTCGCAAATTGATTGATGATGGCAATACACAACAAAGAAACACACAGCGCCAAAACCACATTTTCCAATTTTTTGAAAAATGATGCCGCAAACATAATTACAAAGCTGAAAACGGCTATGCCTATATAAATATACAACACTTCTGCGTTCAAGTAAAAAGAAGAACCAAATATATGATAATTCCCCGAATTGGCAAACAAAGTAAAATCAAGAGAAATAAAAGCAGCACAAATAATGGTTTTAATAATCAAATCAAACAAATACTGCCATATCCGACGTCTTCCGCTTGACTGCCCAGCAACTGCACGAATTTTTTTGGCCGAAAATTTACGCGGATCTTCCAGATGAATATCATCCATGTTTGTTTCCTCAAATAACACATTATTCCAAATATAAAGGATAAGCAATCCTATATGATATTTCGTTTTTTTAAAACAAAAATTATCTCTGTTTGCACAACTTCTGTATTTTTTTCAAAAATAAAGATACAAAAAAAGCAGAGATACGCAATCTCTGCCTTTTGTAAACAAGAAAACTCTTTTTTACCTTGAGTAAAACTCAATAACCATATTTGGCTGCATAAGCGAAGCATACGGAACATCGTCAAACTTCGGCACAAATGCATATTTTGCAACGGCTTTCTTAGCATCCAACTCAACATAAGCCGGAACATCACGCGACGTTGATTCCAAAGCAGCAATAACTATTGGCAATTGCTTTGACTTTGCCCTAACTTCGACGACATCTCCCGCTTTCAGCAAATAAGACGGAATATTAACTTTCTTGCCGTTAACGGTAACATGACCGTGATTGACAAACTGGCGAGCCGCAAAAATGGTCGGCACAAATTTAGCCTTATATACGATATTGTCCAACCGAGATTCCAACAGCCCGATAAGGTTTTCGGCCGCATCGCCAGAACGACGAATGGCTTCCACATAATATTTATGAAACTGTTTCTCAGACACATTGCCATAATAAGTCTTCAATTTCTGCTTAGCCGACAACTGCTCTCCATAATCCGTGGGCTTTTTTCTGCGCTGACCATGCTGCCCCGGAGCATATTCTCTTCGAGCTACCGAACTGTTCGGAGCTCCCCAAATCACGCCAAGCTGGCGTTCTTTTTTCTTTTTGGCGGTAACAATGCTTTTCATATTCAATTTTCCTTTTATTTGATTTCAATTATTGTCCCGATAGTTTTGGCTCATCAAGCACCAAACGAGACGGCTTTCCCGTCTTCATTCTCGGAAGTGAGGGAAATTTATAACAATATAAATTGAAAATCAAGCATTTTTTTATAATTTATCTGGATTTTTGCAATTATCTCTGTTATAACCAAGAAACTTTCGTTTGGAGAAATATTCATGGATTATGACGCAATATTTCAGCAGGCATTAAAATATTTTGATCAAGGCGCACTGAATCCGTCTGAACAACTGGCACGACAACTGATTAAAGTTGTTCCGGATCAACCAGACGTCTTAAATTTACTTGGACTCATTGCCCAAACGCGCGGAATACATAAAGAAGCCTGTTCCTATTTTTCGGCAGCCATTCGTATTCGACCGAAAAACGCCTTCTACTACTTCAATCTTGGATTTTCTCTAAAAGCCGATAATCATTTGGCCGATGCTCTGCAAAGTTTTAATAAGGTGCTGCAGTTAGCCCCTTCCATTCAAGAAGCTTACAATGAAATAGCTCTTATCTATGAAACCCTTGGACAACTCAGTGAAGCCAGAAAATATTGGCAGAAAGCCCTCAATCTTAACAACAACGACGCAACAGCAGCAATCAACCTAGCCAACAGCTATCGGTTAGATTTTCCAGACAAAGCAGAAAAAGAACTGCTCGAACTGAGTAAACGCTGGCCGAATAACCCTGCACTTTGGTACGATTTATCATGGCTGGCATACAAGCGCGAAGATGCCGCAACAGCTCTGGCCTTTGCAAAAAAGACATCTGCCCTTATCCCTGATGCTGATGCCGTCCATTACCTCTTGGGGCTAATATCTCTTGCTCTACAACAAAAATCAACGGCCGAAAAATGTTTTGACAAGGCTGTCAAACTTAACGACAAAAACGAAGCAGCACTATTGTGCCTCGCTGATATCAAAAGCCAAAAGAAGCTTTTTTATCAAGCAGAACAACTCTATCAGAAAATTTTGGAAATAAATCCCAAAAATTTTGAAGCCTGCAATAACTATGCCGAAATGCTTTATCGTCAAAAACGTCTGCCGGAATCTTTGGAAATATACCGTAAAGCCGTTATTCTATCTCCTCAATCGGCAGAAACCAGCAACAATATCGGCGTTATTCTCAAAGATCAACACGAATATTCAGAAGCAACAGGACTATTTTTTAATGCTCTTCAGTTGAATCCTTGTTTGCATGAAGCATCTATAAATCTGGCGGAAACGCTTGTTTTGCTCTCTGATGTTAATGAAAATTTAGCTGTCAAGCTGGCCGAAAAATGGAAATCTTCATTTCCTGAGGATCCTTTTGCCCGCCATGTCTCAGCAGCTTTAAGAGGAGAAAACATTGAAAATAATCAAATTTTTATTGAAAACTTGTTTGACAACTTTGCTGATACTTACGAATTGGTTATGCAAAATCTGGATTATTCAGCTCCGTTGGCTATCCGAAGAATTGCAGGACCTATGGAAGGGCGTATTGCGGATCTTGGCTGCGGTACGGGGCTTGTTGGCATGGCTGTTAAAACGGATCGGAATCAAATTATAGGTGTTGATTTATCAGCCAAAATGCTGGCACTTGCCAAAGAAAAAAATGTCTATTGCGAACTGCTTAAAGACGACGTTCTTAACTTTCTGCGCCATCGTTCCGACTTTGAGTGGATATTGGCGGCAGATGTTTTGGGATATATGGGCTCCCTTGATAATTTTTTCGCATTGTGCCGCAATAAAAAACTGATATTTTCCATTGAAACGCTTCAAACCGGTCAAACCTTCCAAATCCAAAAAAACGGACGTTTCAAACATAACCCCGAAAAAATCAAACAACAATTAACCCAAAACGGCTTTACCAAAATCAATATGCAGCACCTAATTCTTCGCAACGAAAACAACCTTCCCGTCCAAGGATGCATATTTAAAGCTGAATAGAAGGATTTTGCCAAGGGAAAACGCTACTATCGGCGGTACAATACCCATTTTGAGCATTGCCTGTTCAAGCGCCCTTCGACAATCCACAAAAAAGGTTCCGGTCAAAAAGGAGTAAAAAACCGGAACCTTTTCATCTTATGCGTTTGCGTAGGCTTTAATTCCGCCGACAGGCGACGCACATAAAAAGTTATATCTTTCCTTAAAAGCCGCTAAATCTTTATTAAAATCTTTCATATTAAAACCAGATTTAATATAAGCATAAATAGCAATATCAACATAATGGCTTTCGGTTTCATAAGGCCTGTGGCCGGCAATTACAGCCATAGCCTTTGATGCATTAAATTTAATAATAACTTCCTGAAAAAACACATGCCGTGTATTCACGCTTTCACCAGCTCCACAGGCTTCAAACAACGCCTCAAATATTTGTTCCTTGGAAAGCCCTGTTTTCTGCATTTCATTCAGAAATTTAAGCCCCTGCTCTCTGGTAATTTTCATCATAATACCCTCCTCTAGTGAAGGTTTGGTCTATAGATACAATATACCACAAATAAGTCTTTAAAACAAGCATTTTGTAACAAAACTGTAACATTGCTGTTACGAAAGATAATCATGTATTTTATTGCGAGCATTATAATAAATCTTTTTATAAAAAGGCATAAAAACAGCATCTTGAGGAAAGCTTTCAAATGTATAAAATACCTCGCCGCCAAAAGTCTCGTCATGATACGAAAGATTGCTGACAATAGATAAATTATTATCCACGGTCGCTTGCATCATTCTGATATTTTGACATTCTTGCATATCAATACGACCGCTGGCACCATACCCGAAACGAACCTCTGCAACCGAAGCGCCCGTCAAATCAATAATACCTCCGTAAAATTTACCCACATTGATCGTCTCCAACGAAGTCGAATAAGACGCATCAATCTGTCCGATATTTTTATGTCCGATTTCCAGCATCTCAATACTTTCGTCTCCGGATAGATTAGCTCTGCCGGAAAAATTATCGCCGACAACCAACTTCTTTACACCGCTCTCTTTGATGGAATCGACAATTTTTATCATACCCTTACAATCATCACCTATTTTAACCTCCTCGGTATGTTGATTTTTCATTGTCAATACGCCTCTAAAAGAATCACCTAAAAAGATCCCTCTTTTTATAATATTATTGGACAACACGATATCCGCATAAGAATAATAACCTATCTCCAAAGCATACAGGCAAGAATTAGCCATGTTGAGATTGCCGCTGTAAACATCTCCTATCCGCAAATTACAACATTTTTTTGAATCATCCATATTTAAATTGCAGCAACAGCTGTCGGCAATAAAAATACTTTCGATACCGGTTCTTGACAAATTGACGGTTCCGGAAAAATTTTTGCCGATCATAAGAGTTTCAAGAGACACATTATCTCGCAAATCAATATTAATGTTGCAATTTTCCTCAATAATCAACTTAGATATTTTTGCCTGTCCAAAATGATACGAACAATTCTTTGAATCCGCCACAATACGAAGATGACGAGCACTCAAACGTCCAATAAAGACCTCTGCAAAATCTATTCCTTTGCTTATTCGGTGTTTCAATTGTTTTTCAGACAAATATTCTTCTCTTCCGTCCTCATAACGAACAATCGAGGCATCTAAAGCCGCCGCCGCTTCTTTGGATAACCTATATTTTTTTGCTCTGACAAACAATAACAAATACTTTTTTTCCATGAGTGAAAGTTCTCTGGCGACATCCCCCATTGTCAACTGCGTAAAAATATCCTGACATCCTTCCAGCGTTGCAACAACCTGATTTTGTTTATTTTTCAAGGATAATGAGCCGCAATGCCCTTCGGTTCTGACAATACAATAATCTTTATCTATATAATAGATAGACGCTCTGTTGCTTCTTCCCTGTCCTGACACTTTTGCCTCCACTGTTTGCCGAATATTACATAAAAATGAGCGTCAAATATGTAATACCGCCCCAGACAAAAAACAGGTGCAGCAGCAAAATTACTTCCTAAATTTTATCCTATTTTCTTTTAAGACTATCAACTTTACGGCGAGACAACTCTATAACCGCCGCAAAATCATCTTCCGAAGAGACTTTGTTTCGCCGGACAGCACCGCATTTTTGACAACGGTGCACCAAAACATACTTACCGTTTTTCAATTCCAGATCAACCGGTTCCATCAACCCGCCGCATTCTTCGGCTCTGTCGCCAGGATAAATATCAACATGCTTAGAATAAAGACAATTCGGACAATGATTGGTATAACCATTGCCCTCAACCTCAGTTCCGCAATTTTCACAGACAAAATTTTCTTTTTTTCTTTGAAACTGTCGCATTTCACAAAAACTCTGGTCGGGACTATTGGATTCGAACCAACGACATCTTGCTCCCAAAGCAAGCGCTCTACCAGGCTGAGCTAAGTCCCGACGCCAAGACAGTCTTATATGTAATCCAATATTTCTGTTAAAGCAATATTTTTTTATAAAGATTGAATAATTTGCCGCAAATTATTTTTGCCGCTTCTGACAGTCAGTATAATTCTATCATCTTTAACCTGCCGATCCAAAACTTCGGCACAAGCATAAACATAAGCCACTTTTTTTCCGTCAGCGGCGGATATTTCAATATTTCTTATTTCAAAACCGTCACTTAACTTTTCATCAATAATTTCCAGCAATTTACTAAGACCTTCTCCGGTCAGAGCCGAAACGCATATTTTCTCCGGCGCGGCATTTTTAAGACAAAGTTCTTTTTTCTTATCACCGGCAAACAGATCAATCTTATTCAAAATTTCCAAATAATTTGGCGAATTTTGCACATCTTTGATCCCCAAATTTTCCAAAACGGACAAAACATCCCGCCGTTGTTCTTTGGTATTTTCTGAGACCGCATCGCGAACATGAACAATCAAATCTGCCTCCAAAACTTCCTCAAGCGTAGCTCTAAAAGCCATCACTAATTCATGAGGCAAATCTGAAATAAAACCGACCGTATCTGATAAAATAATTTCTTTCCCAGAAGGAAGCTTAATTTTACGCATAGTCGGATCCAGTGTTGCAAAAAGCAAATCTTTTGCCACGACATGACTACCGGACAATACATTAAACAGCGTCGATTTTCCCGCATTGGTATAACCAACAAAAGCAACAACCGGATAAGGAACTCTCTGCCGTGCCGATCGTTGTATTTGTCTGGTTTTCTTAACTTTTTCCAAAAGTCTCTTGATCTTTAAGATTTTTTCATCAATCAAACGGCGATCTAACTCAATCTGCGTCTCTCCTGGACCACCGAGAAATCCGGCGCCGCCACGCTGACGTTCCAAATGTGTCCAACTGCGCACCAATCGGCTGCGTTGATACGTTAAATGGGCAAGTTCAACCTGCAATTTTCCTTCTTTGGTTTGAGCTCGTTCGCCAAAAATCTCCAATATTAAAGCTGTACGGTCAATGACCTTAATCTGCAATTTTTTTTCCAAATTGCGTTGCTGTATCGGCGTTAGTGAAGCATCAAAAATAATTAGGCTTACTTTTTTGGTTTCAATTACCGTAGTCAGCCGTTCCAAAACCCCCTGCCCGACTAACGTCGACGGCTTTGCGACACGCAAACGGACAATTTCTTTATAAACAACATCCAAACTAATAGCGCGAGCCAAACCAACGGCCTCTTCCAAACGTGCTTCTGGAGAAAGCAAAACCCCAAAATCGGCAAAATCAGGAAAAACGACGGCAGCTCGCACCGGCGCCGAAACATTAAATTCAATCAAAGCCACTTCTACTTATATCTCTACTGCCTCACCCGGCATAATCGTCGAAACGGCATGTTTATAAATCAACTGGGTATGCCCGTCCCGACGCAGCAGCACTGTCATATCATCAAACCAGGTAATAATTCCCTGCAGCTTAACCCCGTTAACCAAAAAAACCGTTACCGAAATTTCTTTATCTTTTAACAGATTTAGGAATTTTGCTTCAATTTCTTGATTTGCACTCATAAATCCAGTCCTTTTTTATTTGTTGATATTTTGTCAGCTTATTTTAATATCTTTTTGTTTTCTGTCAAAGATTTTTAACAAAAAATTTGTTCGGCCTGCTTTATGGCCGTTGAATCAACATAAACCAGCAACAGATCACCACATTCTAATCTAGTCGTCGGATCTGGATAAATCAAGGTATCTTGCCGTAACAGCGCAAAAACGCGACAAGTTTTCGGCAATCCAAGCTCTCCGGTCTTTTTCTTACAACTATTGCTTTCTTCTTCCAGTTTAATTTCCCATACCTCGCCCATTTCCCTAGCCACAGAATAAGCCTCGCTGATTTTTGCCTTGCGAATTTCTTTCAGAACTCTTGAAATAGCCAAAGCGCTGCGATCAACCAGAATGTTATCCGTAATATTGAACATTAAATTATTATAAGATGGCGTGTTAATTACAGAAATAGTCGTGCCAACACCATTTTTTGAGGCCAGTAACGAAGCCAAAAGGTTATCTTTGTCATTATCCGTCAAAGCAATTACCGCATCGGCATGGCTGATATCCGCCTCTTTCAGAATAACATCACTCATCATTTCACCGTGAATAACCGCCACATGATTCAAACTGCGCGCCATCTGCCGCGCTTTATCAATATCCTCCTCAATCAACCGGCAAGATACTATGCTGTCGTCATGTTCTATTCTATCACCGATAAAGGCCGATATTTCATTACCTCCAAAAATAACCAATCTTTCATTTGCCGGTTTTTCCAAACCGAATGCGCTAATGGTATTATATATCTCATCAGATTTAACTAAAAGGTTGATTTCATCATTTGGCTGCAGAGTTTCATACATATCCGGCAAAAAACTAACATTGTTGCGAATAATATTAATAAACCCGATATCCAAATCATCCTGACGATTAATCTGCGACAACGGCACATTAAGCAGCGGACAATTATCTTTAATATTCAAGGTCATAACATAATAAGAATCACCCAATACCGGCAAAATCCCCGCACACCCCGGATAACGCAAAATTTGTAAAATGCTAGCCGCAATGTCAATATCCGGTGAAATCAGCAAATCAATCGGCAAATGATTGTCATTATAGAGCATCCCCCATAGCGGATCCAAAAAAGTTTTGCTGTTAATACTGGCAATTTTTTTTGGAATTTCAAACAAGCTGTAAGCCAGCTGACAAATAACCATATTAACTTCGTCTATCTCTGTAACCGCTAGGATCATATCACAATCTTTGGCTCCAGCTTTTTCCAAAATATCCGGATGCGAAGGTTTTCCCTGAATTGGCAGAATATCAAACTCTTTGGATATTTCATCCAAATCACGCATATTATCATCAATCACAGCAATATCGTTATTACCTTTAACCAAGTAACTGACAACACTTTTACCTAATTGTCCCGCTCCGCAAACAATAATCTTCATTATTCATTCCTTCCCGTTCCGTTATTTTGGTCAAAAAAATTCTCAATCTCTGCCAGTGCCTGAGGCATATTATCTATCCGAACATACCTTTCTCTAAATCTTCGTGCATCCCGCAAATTTTTACAATACCAGCAAACATATTTACGAGCCAACCCCAAAGCCGTTCTATCTCCATAATAAATCGCCAATGCCCGAATATGTTTCATCAGATTTTCCTTAACATCTTCAAGAGAAACGTCTTTCGGTGCCATTCCTTTCTCCAAATAATCATCCGTTTGCGCAATCAGCCATGGCCGTCCCAATACCGCACGGCCGATCATAACGCCGTCCGCTCCGGTATAATCCATCATTTGCTTAGCTTTTAACGGACTGTCAACATCGCCGTTACCGACAACGGGGATGCCAACAGCCTGTTTAACCTCGGCTATAATATCCCAATCAGCTTTTCCGGAATACATCTCCGACCGCGTGCGCCCATGCACAATCACATAAGCCGCGCCGCAATCTTCACACATTCTGGCAAATTCAACCGCATTAGCGTTTTCATTATCCCACCCTTTACGAAACTTAACACTAACCGGAAGCTCCGTTGCTTTTTTTACCGCGTTGATAATTTCTGCAGCCAGCATCATGTCCTTCATCAAATAAGCACCTGAGCGATTAGCTACGATTTTTTTTACCGGACATCCCATATTAATATTAATTGAATGCGCACCAAGCTCCGTAACCAAACCGGCCGCATCATAGAATATTTTAGGATCATTGCCGACCAGCTGCACGACAACCGGATAATTTTCATCCCGAACATTGGCAATCCGATAAGTCTTCGGATTTCGCCGCGACAAAGCATTAATCGCCACCATCTCTGAAAAGATATTACCTTTTCCGAACGAATGAACCAACTGCCGCATTGGTTTGTCAGTAATGCCGGCCATCGGCGCCAAAAAGACTTTGCTGTCTAATCCGGTTATTGCCATCTACACCCTGAAATCAAAATTACGGTTATTTTCAAAAATCAGCCCTTCAACAACAGAAGCACCGCGCCCAGCATTAACAACATAACGATAAGCACCGGCGGCATAAGAATTATCAGCCGAATCATAATGTCCCAAAAGCGTATATGCCGTCTCGCTGCCAATTAACTTATATGATTGGACTTCTACAGCCGAAACAAAAAGAAACCCCGAAGGAGACTCCGCCTCATTTTCCGTTTTTGAAACATCTATCCGCCGAAACGCATCTTTTTGTTTCACACAGGCCGCCGCATCTGCAATCTGCCGCTGCAAATTATCAATATATCTGTTTATCGACGTCTGCACCACCTGCAGTCTCTCCACTAATTAAGTTTATTAAGCGCTTTGGCCAAGATATAATACAAACGTCCCAAATCGGCTCCGGAAATAACAGCCATCAATACCGCCGAATGTTCATTTTTCTTTGATTTTTCAACCAGTGCCTCAAATTCTGCCATATAAACATTAACTGCCTTGCGCAAGTCGTCGTTCTTTTCAAATTCTTTGCGTAAAGTATTAATCTGCGAATTGCTCATACTTCTGGCAATAGAACGAATAAAAACTTCTGTATCACCGTTATAAAACTTTTTCCACAATTCTTCCTCGTCCTTGGGATTCAAAAGCCGGTTAATATCAACGGAAACACTTTCAAGACGGCTGATAATCTTGCCGGCATCTTTAAGAAAAGTGTCAACTTTGATATCTTTGTAAGCCGTCGTCAAATTTTTCATAGCCTTTTCAGCCTTGGCGGCATTTTCGCTTAAAGTCTTGGTCTGAATATTAACCGTGTCATTAAACCTCAGGCTTCCCTTAACGATCTCCTGTCCCTGTTCTTCAAAAGCCTTTCCGGCGTCAACCAAATTGCCGATACTTGCCTGAACCTTTGTCGTTGTATCGTCGGCCAAGGCAGTCAACGCCTGAGACTGTTTGACAAAGACTTCACCCGACGACAAAATCGTGTTCGAAATTCGTTCGGCATTAGCCGCTATTTCATTAATTGAAGCCCGTAATTTATCACCCGATTTTTCAAGATGCGTCGCACTAAGCTTAGCTGCATCCTCCATTTCTAAGCCCAATTTTTTCAAATCCTGCCCCAACCCGCGAACTTTGTCATAAGCGTCATTGGCTCTTTCTGCCAGTTGATTTGACGTATCATTAAGCACCGTATTAAAACAATCAACCAATTTTTTGGTATCATCCGATATTTTAACCATCTTATCACTTTGCGCCGAAATCAGATTGTTAATTTCAACCACACCGGTTGATGTTTCCGCCGTCACAGTATTAAAACCGGCCAAATATTTTTCATATTCGTTAAACACCCCGCCGATATTTTCAACAGAATGATAAATGGCTGTGTCCAAATCCTCGCTGCATTGATTAAGACGCAAACTAATTTGGTCAATATTTTTAACGGAATCCTTAGATGCCTTATTAATAGCGTCACAAGCTTTAAGCAGACGATCTCCCAGAACGTCAAACTCGTATGAAAGCTTGTTGGTTACATCAAAAATACCATTAGTTCCTTCTTTGAATGAATTATTTATTGCCTGTATCTTAGCCGCCGTTTCAACCGTTGCATCCGTCAAATACTTATATTGCTGAGCCAGCGATGCTTCGCCCAAACGCGCTTGTGTCGCCAAATTATTGACAACTTCCGTAATATTATTTTTTTGCGTTTCCAACATGCCGGTTATGTTCTCGCTCTGTGAAGCTATTTTCATTCCTGCATTTTCCATATATTTAGTCTGCTCATTCAGTTTTTGCCAAAGCTGGTCATTATCTTTAGACAAATCCTGATACAAATCCTTTAGTTTGGCCGATTTTCCGCCAATCTGCTGCAACATGTCGCTGACATTATCTTTCATCCCCAAAACCGTTGTGTTAAATCCAGCTAAATGTTCGTTAATTGCATTGTTAACACTGCCGAGCTTATTAATTGCTTCATCAACGGTTTTTTCGGTTTGCATATGCCTTTCGGCCAACAGTTTTTCTATCTCGGCCAATTCCTGAATGGATTTTTGCGAGTTGGCAACAACTGTTTCGGCGCGGCGGCCGGTATCTTCCTCCAAAATAACCAATCTGGCAAACAGCTTATCAGCCCCCTCTTCAATACCGGAGATTTGTTTCTTCAAAATCTCAGCCATTTTATTGGTATTTTCCGAAACCTTATCACAATAGGCATAAAAATCAGCTTCCTGCTGCCGAAACAAAATGTTTAAAGCCGCCGTTTTGTCATTAAGCCCCGAAGCCGCTTCGCTGATATAGCGAACAGCCGATTGCGAAATATCGTTGATACTAACGCTCTTGGCCTCAAAATCATTAATAGAAGCATTCAAAGCCTTTTCTGAACCAGCGGTGGTTTCAATGAGCCTTTGAATATGCTCATCCAAATTCTGACCGATCTGTGTGCTGGAATCTTCAATCCTTTGTGCCAAAGCTTCCATATTTTGAGACTGTTTGACCAAAATATCCTCAAACTGCGTTACCTTAGCCATCGTCCGATTGGTCGAAGTATCAAACAAATTGGCTTGATCGGCCAAATTACTGTTAATAGCCCTGCTTTTATTGACGGCATCATTACATTGCCCAAGCATTTTAGCTATATTGGATTTCAGCATATCCAATGTGCTGACGGCATCTTTTTCCAAACTTCCCGAAGCCGCAGACAATTCATCAATCTGACGTTTTAGCTCGTTTTTAATTTCTTCTACTCTTGCCGCCGTATCCGTAATATACTTTTGCTGCTGAGCCAGTGACGCCTCGCTGATCTGGCTCTGAGTAACCACGATTGACGACGTCTCTGCTAAACCAGCCGTTTGTTTTTGCATCAACCCGCTGATTTGATTAAGATTTTCAACAGACTGCGCCGTCTGAACCATCAAATTTTCCGTCGCGCCGTTAATTTCTCTATCCGCCTCTTGCAGCTGAGTTATACCTTCGGCAACAGATTTCTGCAGATTGTCACAACGTTTGTTCAAAACATCTGTCAGATCGACGATTTTATCAATACTGTCACTACTGATGCGTTCAAAGTCTGTGGTCTTTTCCTGCAACGTCCCGACATAAGACAAAATATCGCCGTTAGCAGCCAAAACTTTTTCATCTAATGCCGCCACATTGGCATTCAAAGCCGTCTCAACTTCCTGCAACGCGGCAACAGCCTTATCCGAAACACCATTTAAATTTGAAATTTGCAGCGCTACGGCGTCTTCCAAATTAGAACTACGCACCATTAATCTGTCCAACTCCTGCGCAATCATATCTCCGTGAGCCGTAAACTTCTTGCTAACATCATCGGTTTTTTCTTCCAAAATTTTAACGAACGAAACAATATCACGATTACGTTTGGCAAGAGCTTCATCCATCTTTTTAATTTGCAAATCAACCGTATCATCAATATTATTCATCCCGCTTTTGAAGTTATTGTTAATAATGCCGATATTGGAAATCGCCGTCTTGGTAATCTCTTCTGTTTTTTCTCTAGCCTCTTTGGCCGCCGCATCTAATGATTGATACAATTTCTGGCTGTGGCTTTGCAAAACATCATCCAAACCAGCCGTCTCTCTGGCTATTGCCTCCTGCAAACTCTCACAGCTGCCGACGGCTTTCTCTGCCGTTTGTCTGATCAGTTCCGTTTGCCCGTTCAGCATATTATGCACGGCATTAAAGGTCCCGTTGGCTCGATCAACAAAAGTTTTCAAATTTTCACTCACTTTTATTGTGCCATCTGCCGAATCTGCAACCAATGTCTTTAATTCTTCCGAAACCTGCTTGATCTCTTTCAATGGCGGAATCAACTTGTCAAATATCGTTCTTAAAGCTGTTTCCAAATTATTGCCGCCGGATATAAATTCCTGATTGATCCGCGCAAAATTTTGGGTAGAATCCCGCGCTTTACTCAAAACATTCTCAAAATTCGCCATCAGAAATTTAACGCCCTCACTCAACTCCACAATTGTTTTTGAGGAATAATTATCCAAAGTGCCAACCAATTTTGAAAACTCTTCAATGTTACCTCTGATAGAATCTTTTATTTTAGACGTCTGTTCATGCGCCAATTTTGAAACCTGCTGCAATTCAACAACTTGCGAACGAATGGCATCCGCCATGGCTTTGGCCGTCTGCGGCGCGCCGTCTTCAGGATAAACAAGTTGATTCATGTAAGCTCGTAAAAACTTAGCTTCTTTTTTGAACGACGTTCCTCGGTCAATATAGGCCATTACCACCCAAATAATAGCCAACGGCAACGTAACACCGGCCAAAAAACCGCCAAATTCGTCCGGCATCATCAAAAACAAATTTGACCAGCCGAAAAATTGAGTAATATAAATCAAAACAAAAGCAAACCAAACAACGCTTACCCCGATCATAAGCTTGTGCAAATTATTGTTCAGCCAAGATTCTCTTTCTTCAATTTCCGCCGGCGCATTGTTTTCCTTCATAAACTGCGGCAAAACCGTAACATTGCTGCCGTTGTCAGCTGCTTTCTCAGACATCTGATATATTCCCCATAAAGATAATTCCCCAAAGCTTAAACTTTAAGCCTCGAAAGCATTATAAGCACAAATTTTAAAATTGGAAACACAATCGGCCGAAAGCCTCTGTTTATCCACAAGGAATATTTAACTTTCCGCCTTTTTTTTCAAAACATATAATAATTTCTGCATTGCTCTTGCGCGCATCTGCACTTCAGGCAAATCCGCCGGAACAACCACAACCGCCTCTGTTCCTGTTTCCGGCTCAATCGCCGTAACCTTCACGGATGTCCCCATCCGGACATATTCAAACAAAACCTCTGCCATCAATCATTATTTCAAAAATTTGTTATTTTTCGCAAAACCGAAAGGCGCCAGTTTACCAACCTGAGCGCGGTGCCCCAACCATGTCATCAAATCCTTTTCAACACTGATTCCTCCGGCACGATTATAGCTAAAACCTTCAGTTTCGTTAAATATTTGAATATCGCTGAGTCCGCCGTCCTTATACTTCTGCAAACAAACCCCGCGGCCACGGGCAATTGTCGGAATCTCCTCAAGCTTGAAGACCAAAATTTTACGATTATCACCGATCATCGCCACCATATCACCGCATATTTTCTTGCAAAACATAGTTTTTTCGCCTTCAATCAGATTCATAATCTTGCGGCCTTGGCGCGTCTGCGCAATCAGATGATTTTCATCAACAATAAAGCCATAACCTTTGTCTGAGGCAATCAAATAACAAGCCTTGGGTTCAAATACAAACATCTCGGTAATATTATCATTATTCCCCAAATCAATCATCAACCTCAACGGCTGCCCAAACCCACGCCCCGAAGGAATATCACGTGCATTGATATTAAAGAATTTTCCCGCCGTATCAAACAACACGATTTTATCCGTCGTCTGAGCATGAATGGCTTTCAATAACCGATCATCATCCTTAAACTTAAACGCCTCAGATAAGGAAGCATGCCCCTTCATACAGCGGATCCATCCCTTCTCCGACAAAATAACCGTTATCGGCTCTTTTTCAACCAATGCCTCGACGGCAATATCAATATTATCGACATCAATTTCCGCAAAATCGGTTCGCCGCCGTCCCAAAGCCGTCTTTTTACCAAATTTTTCTCTGATAATCTTTATTTCTTCGGCGACCCGCTGCCAACGCAAACTCTCATCGGCCAATAAAGCATCAAGTTCATTTTTTTCAGTCATCAATTCTTCAAATTCGCGCTTAATCTCCGCTTCCTCAAGTTTACGCAAATTCCTAAGTTTCATATTCAAAATTGATTCGGCCTGCACATCAGTCAATGAAAAAGCCGCCATCATCTTGGCTTTAGGCTCGTCTTCTTCGCGAATAATGCGGATAATCTCATCAACATTAAGATAGGCAATCAAATAACCGGACAAAATTTCCAACCGATTAACTATTTTCATCAGCCGATATCCGGAACGCCGTTCCAACACCCTTAGTCGATGATTCAAAAATTCGCGCAAAACCTCGGCGATACTCATAACCCGCGGCACACCGTCAGAATCCAACACATTCATATTCATGTTGAATTTTGCTTCTAATTCGGTGTTTTTAAACAACAACTCCATCAGCATATTAGCATCGACATTACGGTTTTTCGGCTCCAACACAATCCTGACATCCTGCGCCGATTCATCTCTGACATCATTCAGTAATGGCAATTTTTTCTCTTGAAGCAACAACGCAATCTTTTCTATCAGCTTGGACTTAACAACCTGATACGGAATTTCGGTAACCACAATCTGATATTGTCCCATGCCGATATCTTCTTTCTGCCACTTGGCACGAATACGAAAATTGCCTTTTCCGGTGGTATAAGCATCCAAAATCGATGAAAATTTATCAACAATAACGCCTCCAGTCGGAAAATCGGGACCTTTGATTCTGCGCACCAAACTTTCAATCGTCGCATCGGGTCTTTCAATCATCAACAGCAATGCATCACATATCTCGGCCAAATTATGCGGCGGAATATTGGTTGCCATACCGACGGCAATACCGCTTGACCCATTGCACAGCAAATTTGGCACCGCTGCAGGCATAACGACCGGTTCTTGTTCCTCGCCGTCATATGTATCTCTGAAATCAACCGCATCCTCATTCAAACCTTCCATCAATGCCATAGCGAACTCGGTCAGCCGAGCTTCGGTATAGCGCATTGCCGCCGGACTGTCGCCGTCAATATTGCCAAAATTACCTTGCCCATCCACCAGTGGATACCGCACCGAAAAATCTTGTGCCAAACGACACATGGCGCCATAAACCGCGCTGTCGCCGTGGGGATGATATTTACCAATGACATCGCCAACCACGCGTGCACATTTCTTAAACCCCGATTTCGGATCCAAATGCAGCTGGCGCATAGCATATAAAAGCCGACGATGCACGGGTTTTAAGCCATCACGCACATCCGGCAGCGACCGCGACACAATCGTCGACATAGCATACGAAAGATAGCGGCTGCTTAATTCCTCGGCCAAGGCCACGTTTTTTATTTTTTCTTCTGTTTCAGCCATTGATATTCCTATGATTTCTCGATAATTTCTGCCAAATTAACACGGCATTCCGGAAATTTCAAGTTATGAATTGCAAAAAAATTTTTATTGAGGAAAAATTCTGTCATCTTCAACAATTCAGCCATCTCTGATGGTTTTGGGGAATAATCTTGAGCCACAATAAAGTGCGGAAACAAAAACAACCTGTCTTGATACGGCCTCCCCACCTCCTGACAAACGGCTCGACCGGTCTTAGGCGATACAAAAGCCAAATTTTCAACTTTCCCTGTAACCGAACATTTGCTCAAATCCAATCCTATTCCCAAGAAATCAAGCAAATAAAATTCAAAGAAACAATAATGACCTATCCAGTTATCTTCGCCTATAAGATTAACAAAACTTTCGGCAAACCAATAAAATCTGTCCAACGGCTGCAGTTCTGGCAAACACCGATCACACAATGCACAAAAACATGACAACACCCGAAGTTTATTGACATCATTCAAAAAATTAACCGCATCCGGCGTAATAAGCTCGATTTTAAGCGACAGCATGTTGTCATCAACACGCGACCACGCATCAATCCTGACTTTATTTCCAAGCTGAAACACCGCCAGATTTTTTTTACTTAACCCAGAACGCACATACCCGCAAACCTTGCCGTTTTCTTTACACAAAACAGTCAAAATCAGCGAATTCTCACCATGTCTGCGACAGCGGATAATATACCCTTCATCAACAAATTTCATAGCCTAAACATAGTCATGAACAAAACCTTTGGTAAGTAAATCATATTTTTTCAAATACGTCAGCATCGGTTTCATATCTTTAAGCGCTATGGTATTTGGGCCATCAGACAAAGCCTTGTCCGGATTTTCATGTGTTTCGGCGAACAATCCTCCGATTCCGGCAGCAATTGCAGCCCGAGCCAATACCGGAGCCAACTCCCGATTGCCGCCGGTCGAAGTTCCCAAACCACCGGGTTTTTGCACCGAATGGGTACAATCAAAAATAACCGGACATCCGGTTGTCTTGGCCATGACGGAAAACCCCGTCATATCAACCACCAACGCATGATAACCAAACGAAACGCCACGTTCGGTCAAACAAACTTGCGAATTTCCGGCATCAAGACACTTTTGCACCGCATTTTTCATATCTTCCGGCGCCAAAAATTGCCCCTTCTTGATATTAACAACTTTTCCGGTCTTCGCTGCGGCCACCACCAAATCAGTTTGCCGGCACAAAAACGCCGGAATCTGCAACATATCAACATGCTTGGCCACTTCGGCGCATTGCCAAGGTTCATGCACATCGGTAACAACCGGAATATTGTCATAAAGTCTCTTAATCTCGTCAAAAGTTTCCATGCCCTTTTCCAGCCCGATACCGCGTGCACCGTTGATTGATGACCGGTTGGCTTTGTCAAACGAAGCTTTAAAGATATAGGGAATATCCAGCTCTTTAGTAATTTCGCGCATGGCACCGCAAATATCTATGGCATGTTGCTTGCTCTCAATCTGACACGGGCCGCAAACAAGCACAAAAGGAAGAGTATTCGCTATTTTAATTTTCCCTACGGCAATCGTTTTTTGTTCCATACAAAGCTCTCCTGTAAAATCCTACGTCTGACAATACTTATACTTAAAACCAAACAAAAAAGCAAGGTCTGTTTTTCAAGACCTTGCCAAACTTTTCACATATCTCAACCAATAAAAACTTTAACCTTTTCCGCAAACTGATTCAAAACATCCGATTTTGGCGTATACTTTTCTTCAAAAGCTTCTGCCGTTTGCCAACCGAGATCATCCATCACTTGTTTGACCTCTTTAACAACCCCAGGCCGCCAGCCGTAGGAACCAAAAGCCAGTCCTTTCTTTCCCTTTGGCGCAAGACCTTTCATATAGGTCAAAAACGCCGCCACCCGCGGAAAGATTTGATTATTCAGTGTCGGTGTCCCGACCAAAACATATTCGGCATCCAAAACATCGGTCATCACATCGGAAATATGCGTAACACCGAGGTTATATTTAACAACCGGAATACCGGCATCCTGAAATTCGGCCATCGCCACCTCCGCCAGTTTGGCCGTTGCGCCCCACATCGTGTCGTACACAACAACCGCTTTGCGAACGTTTTTGCCTTGTGCCCAGATATCATATAGTCCCAAGATCTGCGCCACTTCGTCTTTGCCCGACCAAATTAACCCGTGTGACGGCGCAATCATATCAATATCCAGCTTCATTTCACCGGCCGAGGCCAGAGCTTTCTCTGCTTGCGAACCGTAAGGCAGCAAAATATTGGCATAATAGCTTTTGGCAGCTTTGACCACCAAATCGTTCGGATAATCTTTGACAAACAGCGCCTCAACGCACAAATGCTGGCCGAAGCCGTCGTTGGGCAACAGCAATTTATCCTCGGCAACGTAGGTCATCATTGAATCCGGCCAATGCAACATCGGCGTGGTCAAAAAGCTCAAATTGCGTTTGCCGATATTAACCACATCACCGGTCTTGATGATTTGATATTGCCAGCCGGTTGTGTCAAAATGCGCTTCCAGAGCCATTTTTCCGGCCGAATTGGTAATAATCACCGCCTGCGGTGCCAGTTTCATAATCTCGGGAATACTGCCGGAATGATCCTGCTCCACATGATTGACCACCACATAACTGATTTTGCCGAAATCAACGATTGAACGCACCCGCGCCAATTGTTCCGCCGTCATATAACCTTTAACACCGTCCACCAGCGTAATTTTGTCATCCATAATCAGATAACTGTTATAAGTCGAGCCGTCCGGCGTGTTATAACCATGAAACTCTCGCAAATTCCAGTCCTTAGCGCCGACCCAATAAACGTCTTTTTTAATCTCAACCGCTTTCATTTTGCTCTACTCCTAAAAAAGAATTAAACTATGCATTAACATAAACTTTTTATTTTGATTGACAAGATAAAATATTTTTATTAAACATTATAATCATTATAACTTTTATCAACAGGATAATATCTGGAAATACTCAAAACAACGTGAATTGATACTGGAAACTTTGCGGCAAAATCCCTGCCACCCGACGGCAGAAACACTTTTTGCCCTTGTCCGGCAAAAAGACTCTTCCATCAGTCTGGCCACGGTTTATCGCAACTTAAACCAGCTGGCCGAAAACGGTTTTATCCGCAAGCTGGAACATCTTGACAACGTTGCTCGCTTTGACCATAATCTGACAAAGCATTATCATTTTATTTGCTCCGAATGCGCCGCGGTCATGGATATCGACAGCGATATTGCCACCGATATCGAACAACGGCTGGCAGAGCAAACCGGTCTGGCAGTTGAAGGCGCTGACATTTTTTTGCGCGGAGTTTGCCCAAACTGCCTCAAACATAAAACTAACTGATATCTGAAAAGGAGAAAATTATGGAACTCAAAGGTTCAAAAACCGAAAAAAACTTAATGGAAGCCTTTGCCGGCGAATCACAAGCCCGCAACAAATACACCTACTATGCTTCCAAGGCCAAAAAAGAAGGCTACAACATCATTGCCGACAAATTTGAGCAAACCGCCAACAACGAAAAAGAGCACGCCAAAATCTGGTTCAAGCTGTTGCACGGCGGTGAGGTTCCCTCCACTCTTGAAAACTTAAAAGATGCAGCGGCCGGCGAAAATTATGAGTGGACAGACATGTATGCCCGTATGGCCAAAGAAGCCAAAGAAGAAGGTTTTGACAAAATTGCCTTTTTGTTTGAGCAGGTCGGCAAAATCGAAAAAGGCCACGAAGAACGTTATCAGGCTTTGCTGAAATCTTTGGCTGAGGGCAAAATATTCAACCGCCCGACCAAAGTTATCTGGGAATGCGCCAACTGCGGACACCGCGTCGAATCGCCATTTGCGCCGGAAAAATGTCCGGTATGCGACCATCCGCAGGCTTATTTCTTTGAGCTGCAGGAACAATTCTAAAGCTCAAATCGCAAACACAAGAAAAACCCCGCCTTTATCACCGGCGGGGTTTTGTCAAAGTCTAAACGAGACAGGCGATTGACTAAGCCTCAGTATCTGCTTCGGCTTTTTCTTCCAGCAGTTTCAAATCGCCGGCAACAGTTTTTTCTCTCTCCGTTGTCAGTTCATAACTGACTTTGGCGCCTTCCTGCAGCGTGTACAATCCGGCAGCCTTAACCGCCGTAATATGAACAAACACGTCATTTCCGCCCTCATCCGGCGTAATAAAACCATAGCCTTTTTTCTTGTTAAACCATTTAACTGTTCCTGTTGCCATCTCGAATAATCCTCATACTAAACAGGTTGATAACAAGGCCTTTTGTCAAGCCTCATGACCCTTACGTCACAGATTAAACTTTAATACAGTATTTCTCTCTTGGCAAGACATATTTTAGCAAACATTCATGAAGATACACAACTTGTCAGTCGCTGATTCCCATTCAGAAAACTCTTCACAAAACAAAATATTATGTTATAATCTGCCCGCTGTCTGCGCCATTGGGGGCGCGGACATTTCATTACGTTATGAAGAAAAGGAATAAACATTATGACGATTAAAAAATTAAGAAAAGACAATTACCCCGAATGGTATCAATGCGTTATCGCCGAGGCCGACATGGCCGAAAACTCATCCTCGCCGGGATGTATGGTTATCAAACCGTGGGGCTACGGCATCTGGGAGCGTATTCGCGACACTTTTGACGCTCAGATTAAAGCCACCGACCACGAAAACTGCTATTTTCCGATGTTTATTCCGCTTTCTTTCTTCCAAAAAGAGGCCGAGCACGTCGACGGTTTTGCCAAAGAGATGGCCGTCGTAACCCACTCGCGTCTGGCCATGGAAAACGGCAAATTATCCCCCTCTTCCGAGCTCGACGAACCTTTGATCGTCCGCCCGACCTCCGAGGCGATTATTGCCGATTCTTTTTCCAAATGGGTCAAATCATACCGTGACCTGCCGGTTTTGGTCAACCAATGGGCCAATGTCGTCCGCTGGGAAATGCGCCCGCGCCTGTTTTTGCGCACCCGTGAGTTTTTGTGGCAGGAAGGCCACACCGCTCATTCGACGGCCGAAGAAGCCCTCAAAGAAACCGAATGGGCTCTGGAGGCCTATCGCCGGCTGTGTGAAGAAACTCTGGCCATGCCGGTTATCGTCGGCCGCAAACCGGAATACGATAAATTCCCCGGCGCCGTCGATACCTATTGTGTTGAAGCTATGATGCAGGACGGCAAAGCCCTGCAGGCCGGCACATCGCATTTTTTAGGCCAAAATTTTGCCAAAGCGGCCAATATTGCCTTTGTTAACAAAAACAACCAACAAGAATATGCCTATACAACCTCCTGGGGCGTTTCAACCCGCCTTATCGGCGGCCTGATTATGACCCATGCCGATGACGAGGGTATGGTTACCCCGCCGGCGGTTGCGCCTTATCAGGTGGTGATCGTTCCGGTCATCAAAAACCCCGATGACACCGAGGCCGTCATGGCTTATATCAAAGCTTTGCAGGCTGATTTAGCCAAACAAATGCCGTTTGGTGAGAAAATACGTATCAAATGCGACAAGCGTGACAAATCTTCGGTCGACAAATTCTGGGAATGGACCCGCAAAGGCGCGCCGATTATTCTTGAGGTCGGCAAACGCGACGTCGACGGCAACAATCTGATGCTGAAACAGCGTATTTATATCAATACGCCCGAAGGCAAACAAATTGTCAACCGTGATGAATTTGTCGCCAATGCCGGCAAATATCTTGAGGATATTCAAGCCGCCATGTTTGCCAAAGCCAAAGAAAGACTCAATGCCAATATCCGTACCGATATTACCACCAAAGAGGCTTTTGCCGACTATTTTGCCAA
>CALYBB010000010.1 GCA_944393715.1 uncultured Alphaproteobacteria bacterium | reverse complement strand
TAATCAATGCCTATGGCGGCGCCATTCCGCAGACCTACGGTGTTCCGGTTGAAGAAATTGTCCGCGGTATCAAATCCGGTGTTCGCAAGGTTAATGTCGACACCGACTGCCGTATGGCCATCACCGGCGCCATCCGCAAGATCTTTGTCGAGAATCCCAAAGAATTTGACCCGCGCAAATACTTAAAACCGGCGATTGAAGAAATGCAAAAAGTCTGCGAGGCTCGCTACATTGCTTTCGGTGCGGCCGGTCATGCCGATAAGATTAAGCCGATTCCGATGTCGGAAATGGCCAAACGTTATGCTGCCGGCGAATTGTAATTTTCGCGCTTTTGGCACTAAAAAAATCCCCGAAGATTTTTCGGGGTTTTTTTAGGCTGTAAACCATTATCCAAGCTTCTAAGGACTTTTCAATTGCTTTTTTATTCAACATCAGCTCCAGACGGAGCTTTTTAGATAAATATTGGTGCACCAGAGTTAACGAATTGCTGAACTCTATTGTTGATGAGAGCTTTGATATAAATGGATGGAAAAACGAAGGTTGAATACTAAATTTTACCGAGAGGGAAATTTTTAACTTAAAAGACATTTAAAAAATCAAAAATTTACCGATAAGGAAATTTATGAAATTATTATTTTATTTTAGAAAATTACCAATATTTGGCATTTTCTAAAATAGAAACAACAAAAATCCCGACTATTTTAGCATTTGGTGATAAAATAGTCATATTCTTCTTGACTTTTAAGTTTATTTCGACTATTTTAATATCAGATGATAAATTAGTCGAGGTTTGCAAATGTATATTCAAAGAACCATTGAAAATGCCATAAGACGGATGAATTCTTCCTTTCCTGTTGTGTTAATTACAGGACCACGGCAAGTTGGTAAAACAACAGTATTTAGATGTTGTGAAGAGAATCGTAATTATGTGTCCTTGGATACATTGGAAAACCGTAAGTTAGCCAAAGAGAATCCTGCCTTATTTTTACAACGTTTTGAAGCGCCTTTGTTGATTGATGAAATCCAGTATGCTCCTGAACTTTTGCCATATATTAAAGCTATTGTAGATGAGAAAAAGCAAAAAGGAATGTTTTGGATTACAGGGTCGCAGCAATTTCATTTAATGCAAGGTGTATCAGAAAGCCTTGCTGGAAGAGTTGGGATTCTTAATTTGGAAGGTTTTTCTTTACCAGAATTGGCAGGAAAACCTTTTTATGACAAATTCGTTCCTACTCATGAATGGATTTCAGCAAGAAGTAAAGATGCCCAAAGTTTAGATTTAAAGAAACTTTATGAGATTATCTGGCGTGGTTTTTATCCTGCTTTGAATAACGATGAAAATGTTGATTGGGAAGATTTTTACAGTTCTTATGTTCAGACATATATTGAGCGTGATATTCGTGATTTGACCGATAGCGGTGATGAAATGCAGTTTTTGGAGCTTTTAACAGCTTTAGCTGCAAGAAGCGGGCAATTACTGAATTTTTCTGATGTTGCACGAGATATAGGAAAACCCGTATCAACAGTTCAACGTTGGGTGTCTATCTTACAAACATCTGGGTTGATTTATTTATTGTATCCGTTCTCTAAAAATATTAGTAATCGGATGACCAAAATGCCCAAAATATATTTTATGGATACGGGGCTGGTTTGTTATTTGACTAAATGGAACACCCCTGAAACATTGGAAGCGGGTGCTAAAAGCGGTGAAATATTGGAAACATTTGTTGTTGCAGAAATATTGAAAAGCTATCTTCATAATGGAAGAAAACCTAACATT
This sequence comes from uncultured Alphaproteobacteria bacterium, assembly GCA_944393715.1. Taxonomy (GTDB): domain Bacteria; phylum Pseudomonadota; class Alphaproteobacteria; order RF32; family CAG-239; genus CAZU01. The sequence goes on along the minus strand of CALYBB010000010.1, from coordinate 34,190 downwards.
TCGTTTTATCGCGATAAAGATAAAAAAGAGATAGATGTTATTTTGGAAGAAAATGGCAAAGTTTATCCCATTGAAATCAAGAAAAAGACTAATCCTGATAAGAAAGACATAAAGAATTTTGATGTTTTAGAAAAAGCAGGTCTGCAAATCGGAGAAGGAGCTGTTGTCTGCTTAGCACCAACGCATTTGCCGCTGACGGAAAATGTAAATATTATTCCTGTTTTTTATTTATAGCTCACATACTAAAAAAGACCCGTTGGGGTCTGTTTTTATTATGGTGCTCTGGAAAAGACTCGAACTTTCACGGGGCAACCCCCACAAGTACCTGAAACTTGCGCGTCTACCAATTCCGCCACCAGAGCGATTCGACTTACATAGTTATACTCAAAATTCCGTAAGAATCAAGTAATAAAATTGATCCAAGAATAATTCTGTATATCACAAAAGGCAAAAAGGTCGATTTTTTAAGCCACCACATCACTATATAAATCGCAACAATTGAGGAAATATAAGAGTAAACGACACCGTCAAACATCCAGCCGATTTCTTCCAAATCGCCGGCTTGCCACACTTCAAAACCGGTTAAAACCGCCGCGGCAATAATCGCCGGAATAGATAAAAGCATCGAAAATTTTGCGGCCTCACGTCGTTCCAGCCCCAAAAAACGCCCCATTGTTATCGTAATACCCGAGCGCGATGTCCCTGGGATCAAAGCCAGACATTGCGCGCAGCCGATAAGAACGGCGTCAACCACCCCCAAATGTTTAATCTCACGGATAGTCATCGAAAATTTATCGGCCACATAGAGAAGAATACCATAACCCAAAATCGTCCAGCCAATGATTCGAGTGTTGCGCAGCCACTCCATGCCGTAGCTTTTAAGCGCAAAGCCTGCAATTACCGCCGGAATGGTGCCGATAATAATCAGCCAGAAAACTTGAGCACCATAGTTCCTGAAATTCGGAATAAAATGAGTCTTCCAAACGCCTTTAACCATTTCCCAAATGGTCTCAGAAAAATAGATCATCACCGCCAATATGGAGCCGACATGCACTGCTACGTCAAGCGCCAACCCCTGATCAGGAAAATAACTAAACTTTGATAACAAAATCAAATGCCCCGAAGAACTGACAGGCAAAAACTCGGTAATACCCTGCAGCAACGACAGGCAAAATATCTGTAATGTTGTCACTTTTATACTCTCTCTTTAATGCCAAATGCTGTGCAAATTCTCTTTTTTAAAGCCAGCGGTGATATTGGCTTGACCAAATATTCATGAATACCGACGGATTTAGCGTCCAAAACGGTTTTTTCTTTGGTGTCAATCGTTACCATGATAATCGGCAAATTAGGATCATCACTGATTTTTCCGGCTTTAATCTGGCGTGCCAGTTCCAAACCGCTCTGATCCGGCATCTGCTGATCAAGAAGCACAACGTTAATCTTAAAACTGCGTAAAATCTCAGCAGCCTCAAGGGTCGACGCGGCTTCTTTGGTGTTTTTAATACCTATTTGATAGAGCGCCGTTTTAACAAAAGTGCGTGAAAACTTATCATCGTCAACAATCAGGCAGGTTATGGCATCCCAGTTAATTTGCTTGCTGCTGTTTTCGTTCATGATCGGCCTCATTTTATAACATCGCCAATGTTTCTAAAACTATCTTATATACGAAAGATTATTAAAAATCCCTTACAAAGTAAAACATTTTTGTTGTTTCTTGTTTATATCTAGAAGCGATTGCGGATTAAAACGGACATCGCGCAAGGAGGCGCCCCAGTGCAGATGAGGCCCTGTAACCCGCCCCGTCTTGCCGACACTGCCGATAATATCGCCTTGTTTAACCACATCGCCGCGTTTAACATTCATTTCTTTCATATGCGCATAAATCGTTTGCAGGCCGAACCCATGGTCAATAATTACCGTATTGCCGGAATAAAACAAATCAGGGTAAGCCAAAACGATCTTGCCGTCTGCCGCGGCCTTTATCGGTGTTCCCTCTCTAGCGGCGATATCCATACCGCGATGCGGGCTTTTGGGAATTTTGTTCATAATTCTCTGACCGCCGAATTTTCCGGATATACGTCCCTCGACCGGAAGGATAAAACCGGAAGTCCAAGCTGTGCTGTCATCAACACCTTTAAGAGCAGCGCCAACAACTTTCCCCTCCAGTTGAATGGCGTCCATATCTGCATCGGAAGGTGTAACTTTGCGTGGCGGTACACCGGTAATATTCTGAATATCCCACTTTTTAGGCGCTACGGCAAACGTATAACTTGTGCCGCCGCCCATAGATTGTGTGTCTTGCACCCACAGCTCTTGAGTATTGATCTCATCTCTTCCGAAAGCAAGCAAAAAACGCCCATCCGTCGTCACCGGCAGCTTTTTACCATTAAAAAGAACTTCTTGTTTTGGCAAGATCTTGCCGATGACAATCTCCCCTTGTTGAACCGTCCCGCAAAGATCGGCAGCCTGAGCCGACGCGACCCAAAAACAGCCGCTAAAAATCAAATAAAGAAATCTGTTTTTCATCATCATCTGGACATTCCTTTTTCTTAATCTTTTTAATTTGAATTGGTGGTTGTTCATTTCCGACCTTAAAGCAGCCGTCGGCAAAACGAATTTCCAATGTTTTGGCTTGATGAGCCGCAACAGAAGAATAAACGGTCTGTCCTCCGCCGTCTTTAACCCATGCAAAACCACGTTTCAAGACCGCCTCAATCGAAACGGAAGACAGCCGGAGCTGCAAATGACTCAAGCTTTCTTGCTTTTTGTCAATAACATTATGAATATAAAAAGGCTTAAGCCCGCAAAGTTCAATTTGTCGTGCTTTATCCCGCAAAAAATTTTTAACGGCCTGATTCAGCCGTTCGATTCGGTCATCAAATTTTTGACTTGCTTCCTGCAAAATTTGCATCAAATTTGGAATGCCGCGCGCCAAACCGGACAAAACATTCTGCTTTTCGGTAAAATAACGCAACATACCATTTTTTAATCGAGCCTCTAGGTTGTTGATGCTTGTTTGCAATTCGGTCTTCACCGGTACGGCAAATTCCGCGGCGCCGGTTGGGGTTGGTGCGCGTTTGTCGGCCGCGTAGTCAATCAGCATGGTGTCGGTTTCGTGTCCGACGGCTGAGATAACCGGAATCTCCGAATTATAAACCGCACGGATAACGCATTCTTCATTAAACGGCCACAAATCCTCCAGACTTCCGCCGCCGCGCGCCACAATCAAAACATCAGGTTTCGGATAATCAGAAATTTCGTCAAGCCGGTTAAAATCCTTAATTGCTTGGGCGATTTTTTCGGCAGCGCCTTCACCTTGAACCGGAGTTGGAATTAACAAAATATGCGACGGAAAGCGATCGCGCACACGGTGGATAATATCCCTGATAACGGCACCGGAAGCAGAGGTTACCACACCAATAGTCTCAGGCAAAAAAGGCAGAGCTTTTTTATGTGAGGCATCAAACAAACCTTCCGCGGCAAAAGCTTTCTTGCGTTCTTCCAAAAGTTTAAGCAGCGCACCGGCGCCGGCTACTTCCATCGATTCGATGACAAGTTGGTAGGATGATTTCCCCGCAAAAGTTGTTATCTTTCCGGTAGCAATTACTTCTAGCCCGTCTTCGGGTTTGATCGTCAACTTGGCAGCTGTGCCGCGCCAGATAACGGCAGACAAGGCGGCATTGTCATCTTTCAATGTCAAATACCAATGTCCGGAATCGGCTCTCTTGGCGCCGAAAATCTCGCCCTTTACTCGCACCCGACTGAAAGCCGTTTCGATAAAACGTTTGATCTCAAAAGAAATCTCACTAACGCTAAACTCCGGCAATTCGTTTTCGGATCTCGGCGCAGCAAATAAATCTTCCATACAGAAACACCTTAATCTAATACAAATCTCCAATAAATTCTAGTAGTTTAAGTGGCATTTGTTAAGCACAAAAAACGGTTTATCCGTCGTCTTTTTGTTTTCGGCATTAACATAATACTTGTCAACAGCGTAAAAAATTATAGGATAATCTTATTTATAATCACTAAATAAAGGATACACCAATGATTGATACAATAACCGTTACGTTGCCGATTCTTTTATTTTTAATTATCTTTATCGTAATTCCGGGCTTAAGGATTGTCATGCAATATGAAAAGGGCATTGTCTTTACTCTTGGCCGTTATACAAGCACCCGCAACCCCGGCCTGAGGTGGTTTGTACCCTATATTCAAACTATGCAGAAGATTGATATGCGCATCATGACGGTAGATGTTCCCAAACAGGAGGTTATGACCCGTGATAACATTCCGGTTAATATCAATGCGGTGGTATATTTCCGTGTCAAAAATCCTGAGGCCGCGGTAATTGAAATTGCTAATTACGTTGTTGCCGTCATTCAGCAGAGCCAGTCGGCGTTAAAAGACGTTGTCGGTACCAATGATTTGGATACAATCTTGTCCGAAAGAAAGCGTATCGGCGATGAGATAAAAACCATTGTCGATCAGGCAACTGACAAATGGGGGATTGATATTGAGGCTATTAATGTTCAAGAGATTGAGCTTCCCGAAGATATGAAACGTGCCATGGCCAAGCAGGCTGAAGCCGAACGCAACCGCCGTGCGATGATTATCGCCGCGCAAGGTGAAGTTGAGTCGGCCAAAAAAATGCTCGAAGCCGCCGAAACTTTGCAAAAGAGCCCTGTAACCATGCAGCTTAAAACCTTGCAGACCATCAAAGATATTTCTGCCGCTCAGGCACAAACCATCGCTTTGTTTCCGGTGGAGCTGACCAACATTGTTTCCGGCAAAAAATAATCCTTATGAATACAAAAGAACTGTCACAAAGTCTTTTGGCGTGGTATGACGTGCATGGCCGCGCCTTGCCGTGGCGCCATAAGGGCGGCGCCCATCCGTCGCCTTATGCCGTTTTGGTTTCGGAAATTATGCTGCAGCAGACGACCGTCAAAACGGTTATGCCGTATTTTGAACGTTTTATGCGGCGATTTCCGACGGTTTATGATTTAGCTGCCGCTACGCAAGAGGAAGTCTATCAATACTGGCAGGGGCTCGGGTATTATAGCCGCGCCCGTTCGCTTCACGCAGCAGCGCAGACTATTGTAAATGATTTTGGCGGCTGTTTTCCGAATACCCGTACCGATGTTCTTAAGCTGAAGGGTGTCGGAGCCTACACGGCATCGAGTTTTTTGGCTCTGGCTTTTAATCGGCCGGAAACGGTTGTCGACGGCAATGTTATGCGCATTATTTGCCGTATGTTCCGTTTAACGGCACCGCTGTCCGAAATCAAAAATGAAATTGCCGCCAGAGCTGCCGCATTAACCTCCGCCGACAGACCGGCCGACTACGCCTCAGCGATCATGGATCTTGGAGCTGTTGTCTGTACGCCGCGCAAACCTCATTGTGATGTTTGCCCGTGGAGGCATGGCTGCCTTTCGGCCGGATGTAAGGATGTTGAGTCTATACCAAACCGCATAAAAACAGCCAAGAAAAAAATCAATGGTTATTTGTATCTGATAAAAGATTCGTCTGAACGTATCTTTATCCGTTGCCGGACAGAAAAAGGCTTACTTTCAGGATTATGGGAGTTCCCTTGGAGCAAACAAAAGCTGACACTTTCGGCGACTGATGCCGGTCAGCAGGTAACGCATATTTTTACCCACATCAAACTTACACTGCATATCTTTCACCTTCGGGATAATAATCCTCCTTTTTCGGGAAAGTTTATTGCATGGCAGGATTTTAAAAATTACCCGACGTCAAGTTTAATGAAAAAAGTTTATAAAAATTTTTCAAACTTTACGCAGGATCCCGAGTAGTGCTTGTTTAATATTGTTGTCCTTAATCTTGTCAAAAAGACGGATAAGCTCAAGATTTTCATTGCTGATAATAGTCTTTTTGCCGTTTATCCCTTCAAGAAAAAAGCTCGGATCGGTTTCCAAAACCTTGGCCAATTCCCAAAGCCTAGCAACACTGATATTGCTTTGTGCCGTTTCGTAATTTTGCAGTTGTTTTCGACTTATTCCTAAATGACTTGAAACAGCCTCCAGCGTCATTTTTTTCATTAACCGAACCAGCTTTAGTCGATGGGCAACATAGGAAACGGCATCGGCAGTAGACATGGTCTGATCACAAAATTTTTCTTCTTGTTTAAGCATGGCAAGTTCCTCAATACTGTGCATGACATTTTTATTATATACATCATAAAAAGTTATATGACAACTAAAAAAACATAGAAATAAAAAACACACGTTTATATAGAAATGAGGTTTCCCAAAAATAATATATGGGAAATAAAAACATTCGTATTTTCCCCGTTTTGCAAAGATGCATCTTGACGAGGTTTTTTGAATGAGGTAAAAGCAAAACAACTGTATTGAACAGATTGTTTTTTCCATAAGCAAATTACATGGTTTTGGGAAAGGGATAATATGAAAAAGTTGCTTCTCGTAGGGCTTTTGTTGCTGTGGAGTGTTGACGCCGGCGCTTTTTCTTTTGACGACGTTATCAATCAGGCGCAAAATTTATCAAAACAGTCTTATACGGAAGATTTTCCTGTTTTACCCGAAAAATTATTGCAAATGGATTATGATGACTATCGCTCTATTCGTTACATGCGCGACAAAGGGCCGTGGTTTAACCAAAATCTTCCTTTTGAAGTTCAGTTTTTTCACATGGGGTCTTTGTTCAAGCGTCCGGTGAAGGTCTTTGAAATCAATAAAGGAGTCGTTCATCCGCTTAGCTATGATTCGTTAGCTTTTCGTCTGGGCGACGAAGCCTTGTACCCCTTCAAGGACTTGGGGTATGCTGGTTTTCGGCTGCACTACCCGCTCAATACACCGGATTATCTGGATGAATTGGTTGTCTTTTTGGGAGCCAGTTATTTCAGAGGGCTGGGCAAACACCAAAAATACGGCGCTTCGGCGCGTGGTCTGGCGGTTGATACCGGCCTCATAACCGGTGAGGAATTCCCCGAGTTTACGACTTTTTGGCTGCAAAAACCCAAACCTGAGGATCAACAAATAGAACTTTACGCATTATTGGATTCGCCGCGGATTGCGGGAGCCTACCAATTTATTATCAAACCCGGTTATACCACACGTATGGATGTTCGCGCTGTTTTGTTTCCGCGTGCGCCGATAGAGAAAATCGGTATTGCGCCGCTAACCAGCATGTACTTGTTTGGCGAGAACACCAAACACCGCTTTTTCGATCACCGCATGGAAGTTCACGACAGCGACGGACTTCTTATCCATAACGGCAACAACGAATGGTTGTGGCGGCCGCTCGACAATAATCCAAAGATGCGGATAAGCTCATTTATTGATAAAGAGGTTAAAGGATTTGGTCTGCTGCAACGTGATCGAAATCCGGAGCATTATATGGATTTTGAGGCTTATTATGAGGACAGACCGTCTGTTTGGGTTGAACCGCTCAAGCCTTTTGGTTCCGGCATGGTGCAGCTGATTGAGTTGCCGTCAGACAGAGAGATTCACGATAATGTTGTTGCCATGTTTGTACCCAAAGAGCCTTTGCAACCCGGCAACAGATACGAATATAATTATAAACTGCGCTGGATGAAAGATCGTAACCCGATAGCCTCAGGTTTCGGCGAGGTAATAGCCACTTATACTGGCCTTGGCGGTGTTTCGGGGGTTAATGAAAAAGATTGGACAAAATTTGTGATTGATTTCAAAGGCAAAGCATTGGAGCGTATCAAAAATGTTTCGGAGTTGGTGCCGGATGTTTCGGTTCAACACGGTAGTGTCAAAAATATTGTGGTTAGTCCCAATCCGCTGACCGGAGGTTTTCGCCTGACATTTGATTTTCAGCCCAAAGAAAACATTGCCGAAATCCGCGCTGTCTTAAAGAAAGGCAAATGGCCTCAAACCGAAGTCTGGAGTTATCAATGGCTGGAATAAGGCTTTACAGGCCGGAGGAAGTTGTCCGTGAGTATATCTGTTCTTGGCATATTCACGATGAAAAAACAATTTCAGAGATGCTTGTTCTAATGAAAACAGATTCTTTTTCTTTGCAGAATGTACTGGCCGGCCTTGATCAATATATTTTGTCTCAGGTCTCCGCATTTGTGGCTTCAATTCCTTTGCCTGCCGACCAAATTTTAGCCTTAACAAAGCTCATTTATTTGCAAGAAAAGCTATACCGCGAAATTAACATATTTAATCCAAAATCGCAGAAGGAAGATCTTGAAAGGCTTTTGAGCCAATATTATCCAAAATACACCCTTCCGACACAGCACCCTTCCGAGATGATTCCGCAGGCGATTCGCATTTATAACCCGCTGTGGCGTTTTAGACATTTTCTGCAAAGGATAGTCGGTTATGCCCACAAAAGATGAAATCCATCCAATATCTTTATTAAGCCGCCGGCGTGTGACGATACGTCGGGTCAAGATATTTGGCTTGATGTTTTTGAGCACAATCTGGGCTTCAGCCAAATGGGCGGAGTTTATGCCAACCGATGTCAGTTCATGGATTCATTGGATTTTAATCATTTTATTTGCGCTGACCTTTGGCTGGATAGCTCTTTATTTTTGGTCAGCCTTGTTTGGTTTTTGGGAACTGGTGCGCCCAAAAAAATATGAAGGCATAATTCGGCCGCCGCTTAACACGCCGCTGACATCTAAAACAGCCGTGTTGGTACCGACTTATAACGAAAATCCGGCTGAGGTTTATGCCCGTATTCTGGCTATGGCGCAGGAATTGGGACAAAAAAATGTCAGCGGACATTTTGACTTTTTTGTTTTAAGCGACAGCACCAATCCCGATATCTGGGTTAAAGAAGAGGTCTTATGGCTGGAAGCCAGAACACGGTTTCCCGAAGGACTTAACTTGTTTTACCGCCATCGCCCCAAAAACACCGCGCGCAAATCCGGCAACATCGAAGATTTTTGTGTTCGTTGGGGTTCGGGTTATGACTATATGCTTGTACTGGATGCCGACAGTCTGATTGCGGCGGATACTGTTGTCCGCATGGCGCAGCTGATGCAGTTCAACCCAACCACCGGCATTATTCAGGCGCCGCCGCAAATCGTCAATGCCGAATCATTTTTTGCCCGTATGCACCAGTTTACGGGCAAGGTTTACGGTCGCATTATTACCGCCGGTTTGGCTTATTGGCAGGCGTGGGACAGCAACTACTGGGGGCACAATGCCATCATCCGCACCAAAGCCTTTATTGACAGTTGCGGTTTGCCGGTGTTTAAGGGCAAGGCGCCTTTTGGCGGTCATATCTTAAGTCATGACTTTGTCGAGGCCGCCTTGATTCGCCGTGCCGGCTGGCTGGCTTGGATGCTGCCGGAATTAAAGCAAAGTTATGAAGAATGTCCGCCGACAATGCTTGACTTTGCTGCCCGTGACCGCCGCTGGTGTCAGGGCAACCTGCAACATATTCGCATCTTGTTATCGCAAAAGCTGCACCCCGTCAGCCGGATTCATTTTATTGTCGGTATAATGTCTTATTTGTCATCTCTTTTGTGGTGTTTGTTTTTATTGTTTGGCATTGGTATTGCCGTTTGGCGTTATTTTTATCCGCCAGCATATTTTACGCAGGTCAAAGAGTTGTTTCCGGCCTGGCCGGTGTTTAATGTCTGGGGAACATTGACATTATTTGGCATTTCGATGCTGATGTTGTTTTTCCCAAAAATTTTGGGCATCGTTTTTGTTTTTGGTAAATCAGCAAAACGCTTTGGCGGCAGAGTAGGTTTGTGTCTGAGCTTTATCACCGAATGTCTTTTCAGCGCGTTAACGGCACCGATTATGATGTTGTTTCAAAGCAAATTTATTGTGGAGATTCTTCTGGGGATGGATTCCGGCTGGAAGACCCAAAATCGTGCCGATGATACGCCGTGGCGTTTGGGTTTGCGGCGTCATGGTATCCAAACCTTAATCGGTATAGGTGTTACGTTGCTGGTTTACAAATATGCCAATGCTCTTTTTTACTGGACGCTTTTGATTACTGCTGGACCGATGTTGTCGATTCCATTGTCGGTTTTGTCCTCACGGGTCAGCACCGGCCGCCGGTTCAAAAAAATGGGCATATTCATAACGCCGGAAGAACGCCATAAGCCGCTGATTCTCAGACAGGCGCAAAAAAACGCCGTGCTTCTGGACGGCTTCATCAAAAACCAAGACACATTGTCATTGCTGCAAAATCAGGTTTATCTGTCGGCGCATATTTATCTTTTGGCCATCAACGGTCCTGAGCCTGATTTTGAAAAACAGCTGGCCGTCAGAACCAGCCAAAAGATTCAAGCCAATGTCGGTGGTGCCGCTTGGCCGCTGGATAAAGAAGAAATCCGTTATTTATTATACCAGCCGACATTACTCAAAGAACAAGCTCTGCTGTTATCCATCAGGGAGTAAATCATGGAAAGAAAGTGGTCGCAGGTAGAATACCTGCATGAAACGGTCAAAAATCCGAATATTATTATCAAAGGAACCCAGAGTTATTACAGCAATGCTTGGGGCAGTTATTTTGAGGATGATGTCGTGCGCTATCTTTACGGCGACGAACACAGCCGTAAAAACTGGCAGCCGCAGTGGGAACTGGACAAGCTCTATATCGGCAATTATGTCTGTATCGGCGCCGAGGCGGTTATTTTGCTGGGTGGTAACAATACGCATCGCAACGACTGGTTTTCCAATTATCCGTTTGCCGAATGTATTTTAGACAGTTATCAAACCCGTGGTGACACTGTTATTGCCGATGCGGTCTGGATCGGTATGCGCAGTATGATTTTGCCCGGTATCAGGCTGGGAGAAGGCTGTGTTGTGGCCGCCGGCAGTGTGGTGACCAAAGACGTGCCGCCTTATACGGTGGTCGGCGGCAATCCGGCCAAAATTTTGAAAAAGCGCTTTGATGACGAAACAATATCCCGCCTGCTGGCATTAAAACTTTATGACTTGTCCGAGGAACAAATCGCCGAACTGCGGCCGCTGCTGTGCGCGGCGGATATAAATGCTTTGGAGAAGGCCGTCAGCCGGCTGCGCTGAGCGGGTTATTCAACGGCCAGAGCTTTAACCTCTTCACCGTAGGCGTCTTTGACGCAGGTCTTGATTTTCATCAGCCGCCGCCAGCGGCGGAAAGCGCCGGCCAAGACCACAATCATCAACAGCATGACTAGACACCCCAGACCGGCCAGCAGCTTTTGTCCTTTGGGCAGATATTCGGTAAATACCTGCAAATATCCGGCCCAGAAAGTAACAACCACCATAAATATCCCCGGCACGGCAACCGCCAGAGTGTATTTGCCGCGGTTGAGTCTCAGCAGCATCGTGGTGCAGACAATCAGGGCGCAGGCCGCCAGCAGCTGATTGCTTAAACCGAACAGCGGCCAGATGGTGCTGATATTTCCGGTATAAACCAGATAGCCCCACAGGAAAGTAAATACCGCGCTGGTAATGACAATCCCCGGCAGCCATTCTTTGTTGTTGAATTTCGGCCAGACTTTACCGAGCATTTCCTGCAAAAAGAAGCGTCCGACGCGGGTTCCGGCATCAACCGCCGTCAAGATAAACACCGCCTCAAACATCACCGCAAAATTGTACCAATAAGCCACCAGCTGATCCATATAGGGCAGGTTGCGGAAGATATGTGCCATGCCCACCGCCAGCGATACCGCGCCGCCGGTACGGCCGTGCAAATCAATACCGATATGGTCTTCATAATAGGGCAGGTCGGCCACGGCAAAATTCGGGTGCGCGGCAAGCAATGCCTGATAAGCCTCATGTGTGGCATTAATAGCAAAATAATCCCCCGGCATCATCGTGCAGGCGGCAATCAAAGCCATAATCGCGACAAATCCCTCGGTCAGCATGGCGCCGTAACCGACAAACAAAATCTCTTTTTCGTTGCCGATCATTTTCGGCGTGGTGCCGGTGCCGATAATCGCGTGAAAACCGGAGATTGCGCCGCAGGCAATGGTGATAAAGATAAACGGCAGCACCGGTCCGCTGATAACCGGCCCGCCGCCGTTAATAAAGGGTGTAAACATCGGCATGGTAATATCCGGCCGCACAAAAATAATCCCCAAAGCCAACATCAGAATAGTGCCGATTTTGAGATAAGTGGACAGATAATCCCGCGGCACCAGCAAAAGCCATACTGGCAGCACCGAGGCAATAAAACCGTAAAGCGGAATGGCAACGGAAACCGTTTTTTTATCCCAGTCAAACATCCAGCCCAACGCGTCGGGTTGCATCAGTCCGTGGCCGGCGATAATTCCCGTTGCCAGAAGGGCAATGCCGATAATGCTGGCCAACAGCACGCCGTCGTCCTTATAGCGCATGATAATCCCCATCAGCACCGCAATCGGCATGGTAATCGCGACAATAAACAGCGACCACGGCGCATTATGCATGGCGCTGACACAGGCCAGCGACAATCCGGCCAGAGTTAAAATAAGGATAAACAACACCGCAAATCCGGCCACCGTGCCGGTAAAAGGATTGATCTCGCGTTCGGCAATCGTGGCCAGACTTTCGCCCTTGTGGCGCACCGAAGCAAAGATAACGACCATATCATGCACCGCGCCGGCCAAAACACAGCCGATAAGTATCCATAGTGCCCCCGGCATAAATCCGAACTGCGCTGCCAGCACCGGTCCAACCAAAGGTCCGGCCGCGGCAATGGCGGCAAAATGATGTCCGAACAACACGTTGCGGTTGGTTTTGACGTAATCATGCCCGTCGGCATATTTGACCGCCGGTGTGGCGCGTTCGGCATCAAGCCGCAAGACTTTGTTGGCAACAAACAAACCGTAAAAACGGTAGGCAATGGCAAATATGCACAGACTGGCAAACACCACCGTCAGTGCGTTTACCCCCTCAAACCAAGCCCAAAACCCGCCGGCGTTACCATCAGTCGCCGCGGCTAAATCCGGCCAAAATAAGAGTGCCGCCAACCATAAATATTTCATCACCGCCTCCGCTGAAAAAAACAATATGATTTTATTCTAGCCGCAAAAGATTGATAACTTGTTAAACCGCCGGTCGAACATAAAAATTTAAATCGACACAACCTCCAGCAACAGCAAAACGGGCATCGGAAACGTTCCTCCGCCGGATCAGCAATTTTCAAATTATAAGATGGTGTTGTGCAACCGATGCTTTAGCGGCCGAAAACGGCGTCTTTTAGGCGCTTTAAGGTTTCTTTGGCAATCGGGCGAGCCTTGGCGGCGCCGTCTTCAAGCATGCCTTCGACCTCGGCAAAATGCGCCATGTAGTAATTGTATTTTTCGCGCGCGTCTTTGACCTCGGCAATAACGGCGTCCAGCAACATATTTTTGATATGGCCGTAGCCCAGTTTGCCCTGCCGCAGACCGTCGCCCATTTCCTGAAGCTCCGCCGGAGAGGCAATTGCTTTATAAATCTGATAAACCAAAATTTCTTCCGGATCTTTGGGTTCTTCCAGTGGACGCGAATCGGTTTTGATAGAAAAAACGGCTTTTTTAATCGCCGCGTCGTCCTCAAACAGCGGAATAACATTGCCGTATGATTTGCTCATCTTGCGTCCGTCAACCCCTGGAACCACCGCAACATTTTCATCAATATAATATTCCGGCAGACGCAACAAATCCCTGTTATAGTGGGCATTTATCGCGCCGGCAATGTCGCGGGCAATTTCGACATGCTGAACCTGATCTTTGCCGACGGGAACAATATCGGTATTGAACGTCAGAATATCCGCCGCCATTAAGGTCGGATAAGTGTAAAGTCCCATATTGATACCGTCGTCGTCCGGTTTGCCGGCCTCGCGGTTTTTGTCAACCGCCGCTTTATAGGCATGAGCCTTGTTCATAAAGCCTTTGGGCGTATAGGCATATAAAATGGTGGTGATTTCGGGAATCTCGTGAATGTCTGACTGGCGGTAGAACACCGACTCTTTGGGATCCAGCCCCGCTGCCAGATAAATGCAGGCGATTTCTTTGAGCATTTCGTTCAAAACGGCGGGATTTTTCTCGGCATTGATGGCGTGATAATCGGCAATAAACATATAATGGCTGCCGCCCTGCGCCAGAGCACGGTGGCCGAGTGCAATCGCCGGTTTGATGGCGCCGAGGTAATTGCCCAGATGCGGTTTGCCGGTTGGTTTGACGCCGGCTAAAACAATTTTGTTGTCAAACATTAATATTTTCCTTTTGCTAAAACTTTATCTTGCGAAAAACAATAAAGTATGCCGGCGGCAAGGTCAAGCAAATAGTGTTAAAAAAAACATCATTGCGAATCGGGAAAAATTGTGGTATAGTTATTAATGTTAAACATTAAAAACATACAATTATGGCAAAAGAAACTTTTGAAAGATCACTGGCTGATCTTAGAGAAGAAAACGAAGAGATGATCTTTTCCGGAAACGGAAACTCTGTTGAATTTATGGATATGCTCAATGACGAAGAACGCGAGCGTTTTCAGCTGATGCCTGAGTTGGCTGAGCAGAAGCGCAAATGGTTACGGTGTTTTGAGAAAATGCAGGAAGCAATATCCTGTCGGGACTTTGATGAGGCATATTCCGCTTTTGAAGTTCTGAGTAATGATCTCTTCGAGTAAAATAACGGGAACGCCCTTGAACGGTTTTAAGACTGTTTAAGGGCTTTCCTGTTTTCAGCGCGTGAAAAATGCAATTTTTCTGTTGTTTTTGCCTGTAAAACAGCTATAATCGGCGGCAGCTTAAATCAAATAATTGGTGAGGATTTTTTAAATGCTGGATATCAAATTTATCTGCGATAACACCGACCGGGTTAAACAATCTTTGGGCAAAAAGGGTTTTCCGGCGGAAAAAGTCGACGAGCTGGTTAATGCTTACCTTGACTTAAACAAGCTCAAAACCGCTACTCAGGCGCTAGCGGAAGAAAAAAACAAACTCAGCAACGCCATTAAATCGGCGCCGGCGGAAGAAAAAGCGGCTATTATTGCCAAGAGCAAAGCTATCGGCGAGGAGATGAAAAAAGACCAGGCACGGCTTGATGAAGCGCAGGCCAAGTTTGACGATATGATTTTGCGGATGCCGAACTACCCGAGCGACGATTGCCCGGTAGGGCCGGACGAAAGCGGCAATGTGGTTATCCGCAAAGTGGGCGAGCCGCGTAAATTTGACTTCAAGCCGCGCGATCAGGTGGAGCTTTGCGAACTCAACAACTGGACCGATATGGAACGGATTGCCAAAGTATCGGGTGCGCGCACCTATGCGCTGAAAAATGATCTGGCGCAGTTGGAACTGGCCATGCACATGATGGTTTTGGACAAACTGCGGGCGCACGGGTTTACGGTGATTTCGGTGCCGTCGCTGTCTAAGGAAAAACCGCTTTACGGCCAGGGATATCTGCCGTTTTCGCGCGATGAAATTTACTATATGCCGGCCGACGATGTTTATCTGTCCGGCACGGCGGAACTGATTTTGAACTCGCTGCACGCCGACGAGCTGTTGAGCGAAAACGACTTACCGATCATGTATGCCGGATTTTCACCCTGTTTCCGCCGCGAGGCCGGCGCCGCCGGTAAAGACACCAAAGGTCTTATCCGCGTGCACCAGTTTATGAAAACCGAACAGTTTATCATCTGCAAAGGCGATTTGGAAGAAAGCGAAAAATGGCACCAAAAGCTTTTGAGCATTTCGGAAGAAGTGTTGCAGGATCTGGAACTGCCGTATCAGGTTTTGGACATCTGTACCGGCGATATGGGCGCGCCCAAATACCGGCAATATGATCTGGAAGCCTGGCTGCCGAGCCAGAATTGCTACCGCGAAACGCATTCCTGCTCCAACATTACCGACTGGCAGGCACGGCGCACCAACCTGCGTTATCGCGAGAATGCCTCAGGCAAGGTCAAATATGCCCACACCCTCAACAACACCGGTATTGCCACGCCGCGGGCTTTGGTGATGTTTATCGAAAACCACCAAAATGCTGACGGATCGGTCAATATTCCGGCCAAGCTGCAGCCGTATATGGGCGGTAAAAAAGTTATCGGTAAGGGCAAATAAGCCTTTAACAGGAATTAAGCCCCGTTGCCGTTGCGGGGCTTAAAGCTTTTATCTCATTATCTTAAAGGAGGACCGCTTATGGAGTTCGATCGCAAAAAAATTCCGTCTTATCTGATGATTTTGACGATTGTTGCCGTGGCGGTATTTTTTAATGTGTTGTTTTTTAATACCCATATTTCAGCCAATGATGAAAACATCGTCGACTATGATTTGAGCGACGAAGACATCAATCCGGTGCGTGAATCGGCCGTTGCCGGCCTGTTTTATCCGGCAGATGTTTACCAGCTGGACAAAGACCTTGACGGCTATTTGGAGCACGTCCCCTCGGAGATGAATTCGCGACCGAACATGATTATAGTGCCGCATGCCGGCTACCGATATTCGGCGCAGGTGGCGGCAGCGGCCTATAAAAGGCTGCAACCTTTCAAAAAACAAATTCATCGGGTGTTTTTGCTCGGGCCGTCGCATCGAATAATGGTTAACGGAGTGGCTTTGCCTGAAGCCAAAAGTTTCAAAACGCCTTTGGGATTAGTACAGGTGGATACGGCGGTCGCCGACGAATTAAGAAAAAATCCTCTGTTCGTCACAAGTGCCGCGGCACATAAAGACGAACACGCATTGGAAGTGCAGCTGCCGTTTTTGCAAAAGACATTGGAAGATTTTACAATTATCCCGATGCTTTACGGACAAGCCGATTCGCAAAAAATAGCTGACGCGCTGGCGCCGTTTTTGCAAGATGACACGTCGCTTTTGGTGGTATCGACCGATTTGTCGCATTATCTGGATTATGACACCGCCAAAGCGGTTGACCGCCGGACGGCTGAGAAGATTCAAAAATCCGAAAGAGTTGATCCTCACCAATCTTGCGGTGCTACGGCGGTTAATACGGCAATATTGTTGGCGCGGCAATTTGGTTTGGTGCCAAAACTTCTTGATATGGTTAATTCCGGTGATACTTCCGGCGACAAAGAACGTGTGGTCGGTTATGGAGCATGGGTTTATCAGGAACCGGCTGAGGAAAAGCCTTTGGCAGGTATTGAACTGGAACAGCGAAATCTGCAAAACTTCGTGCGTCACAATCGAGAAGCTCTGTTGCAAATTGCTCATACAGCGCTGGAAAAAGCCGTTCGAGAGCAAAAAATTTATCACCCTGAACGTGACGAATTTGGCAATGTGTTGTTTGACAAAGGCGCTGCTTTCGTTACCCTGAAAAAAAATGGCCGTTTACGCGGTTGCATTGGTTCAATCAAGGCGACCAAAGCCATTGCCGCCGACATTGCTGACAATGCTTTTGCCGCGGCATTGCATGACAGCCGTTTTAAACCTGTGGCAGCGGAAGAACTGCCTGAAATTACTTTTAGTATTGCTTTATTGACCAATTTTGAGGAAATAAAATTTACTTCCTATACCGATCTTTTGGCGCAGATAAAACCAAATATCGACGGTCTGTTGCTTCAAGACGGTCAGCGCGAAGGCGTTTTCCTGCCGGCGGTATGGGAAAACTTGCCAAACAAAGACAAATTTATGACCGAGCTCAAAATAAAAGCCGGATTAAGCCCGACATACTGGTCGGACAAAGTGCGTGTGTTTCGTTTCAGAACCGTGGAGATAAAAGATGACGACAATTAACGGATATGAAATCGCTTTAAGCGAAGATAAACTTGATCACATCATTAATGATGAGATGATGCCGGTTAATATGATCGGATCGGATTTTGATGGTTATCAAAAACTGGCCGATGGCGACAAACAAGCTCTGACGCATCTGATAAAAGCCGCGCGGATTATCAATGATGTGGCACTAGAACAGGATCATCCGTTAAACAGAGGCATAAAAAAAGGTTTGGAAATCGCAGCGGCAACAGACCCTTACGCAGCCAAAGCGCTTAAATTATTTAATTCGCTTAACGGCGTGTCCGGACTTAACGGTATTGATCCGCAGCCGGTGGAAATCTTTGCCGGTGTGCACATGTTTAAGGGGCGCAATTTTTATCCGACCGATCTGAGCACGGACGAATTTCATGCCATTTTGCAAAAAATGCTGGAGGACGGCAAAGATGGTGAAGTACGCGAGATTGTGTCGGCACGGACAATGGTGCGGCGCAGCGGCGATGGGCTCAGAGCCATTGATTACACCGCCTATTTTGCGCCGGAATTTGCCATAGCCGCCAAAGAGCTGGAAGCGGCAGCAAAGAGTTCGACCAACGCGGCATTTAACGAATATCTTAACTGGCAGGCGCAGGCTCTGTTGCAGACCAATGAGGATATGGATGTTTTGGCCGACAAGCATTGGGCAGAGCTACAAAACACGCCGCTTGAGTTCACATTGTCGCGTGAAAATTATGATGACGAAATGACCCCGACGATTTTTGATAATCCGTCTTTGGCGGCGCTGCTGGAATCACGCGGAATTTTACCGGTGCCGAAAGATATGCTCGGCGCGCGGGTCGGTATTATCAACCAAAAAGGCACCGATTTAATCCTGACTTTCAAGGAGCAGATGAGCAAACTGGCCAAGCTAATGCCGCTGTGCGATAAATACGAGCAAAAAATAGATGTCGGCGACGCGGTTAAACAGACGATGGTTGATGTTGATTTGGTTACGCTGCAAGGCGATTATGCGCAATGCCGCGGCAGCATCACCACGGCGCAGAATTTGCCCAATGACGATAAATTGTCGGTCAAAACCGGCGGCGGCCGGCGCAATGTTTACCATCGTCAGGTACGGATGTCGACCGACAAAGAGCGCACCAGGCGTATGCTTGATAAATTGCTGGATGCGGAATTTCATCGTTATTTTGACGACGAGGCGGAGCATATTTTTGTTATCGGGCATGAAAACGGTCATTCGCTGGGGCCGGATTCATCTTATAAAACGGCGCTGGGCATTTATCAACATACAATCGAGGAAAACAAAGCCGATATTGTTTCCATTGCGATGATGCCGCAATATGTGAAAGCCGGCGTGATCGACGAAAAAACCCTCAAAAAAGTTTATGTGACATGGGGAATGCGTCTGTTGTTGAAGGCTAAACCGCAACCGTCGCAGCCGCATCGTGTCGGCGATCTGATGCATTTTAACTATCTGCTGCGTCATGGGGCAATACAAATGACGCCAGAAAACAAAATCCGTTTTGACTTTGACCGACTGCCGGAAGCGGTGCAGCAAATGCTTTATGAAACCATTGAGGTGCAACTCTCAAAATCGCCGGCCAGAGCCAAAGCCTTTATTGATGAAAACAGCGGCTGGAACGCGTTGCATGATTATATTGCCAAGACACTTTTGAGCTTAGGCATTAAACCCTATAAAGATATTAGGACATACTTGTAAAATGTATTATCCGTTAAAAGAAATTTTTGCCATCGGCATCGGCCCGTCAAGCTCGCATACCGTCGGACCGATGAAAGCCGCCAAACGCTTTGCCGATAATCTGATTGCCCAAAAAAAACTTGCCAAAACGGTTCGTGTTCAAGTTGATTTGTACGGCTCATTGGCACTGACCGGTATCGGCCACGGCACGCTCAAAGCCATTGTGCTGGGTTTAATGGGATTGACGGCGGAAAAGGTTGATCTGGATCAGCCATATTTTACCGCGGTCAAACGGGACAAAATTTTGCATTTGGCACAGCAAAAAGCCGTTGCGTTTGATATTGACAAAGATATGCGGCTTAATAAAGAGACTTTTTTGAAAGAACACTCAAACGGCATGAAATTTGCTGCGTTTGATGCTGAGAACCAAGAGCTTTTGACAGAAATATACTTTTCTATCGGCGGAGGAACCGTTGTTCGGCAGGATGAATTCGGACGTCAATCCGGACAAACGGCTTATCATGTACCGCACCAATTTGATACTTGTGCTGAACTGCAGCAAATTTGCAACAAATATCACCTGAGCATATCAGAAATTGTGTTGCAAAACGAGGTCTGTCTGCAAAAAGAAGGTGCTGTTCGGGTTTATCTTGAAAAAATTCACGGAATTATGGAAAAAGCCATTGAAAGAGGCATGTGCACTCAGGGCATATTGCAAGGTGGGCTTGAAGTCAGACGTCGCGCACCGGAAATCTATAAGAAGTTGTTGCAAAAATTTATCGACAATCAGCAAGATGGGCTTGAGGTTATTGACTGGATCAATCTGTGGGGACTGGCAGGAGCAGAAGAGAATGCTGCCGGTGGAAGAGTGGTCACCGCGCCGACAATGGGTTCAGCCGGAATTATGCCGTCGGTTTTGCGTTATTTCGAACGTTTTGCTTCGCATAATTCGCCATTCTCTGTCAATGAAGGTATTATTAAATTTTTGACCACCGCCGCGGCAATCTGTTCGCTTTACCGCACCAATGCATCCATATCCGGCGCCGAGGTTGGCTGTCAGGGAGAAATCGGCGTAGCCTGTTCAATGGCTGCAGCCGGTCTTGCCGCAGCA
Organism: uncultured Alphaproteobacteria bacterium; assembly: GCA_944393715.1. Classification (GTDB taxonomy): domain Bacteria; phylum Pseudomonadota; class Alphaproteobacteria; order RF32; family CAG-239; genus CAZU01. The sequence continues at coordinate 13,767 of CALYBB010000010.1, read as the reverse complement.
ATGGGCGGGTCTAATGAGCGTGTTGAGCAGGCTGCGGAAATTGCCATGGAGCATAATCTCGGTCTGACTTGTGACCCTGTCAACGGTTTGGTTCAGGTTCCCTGCATTGAGCGCAACGCCATGGGTGCTGTCAAGGCTATTAATGCCGCCAGACTGGCAATGCGCAGTGGCGAAAGCCATATAGTCTCGCTTGATAGTGTCATTAAAACTATGTATGACACCGGCAAAGACATGAGCAACCGCTACAAAGAGACATCGCTTGGCGGATTGGCTGTGAATATCACAAATTGTTAGAAAAATTAATTATTTGCTTGAAGAAAAAAGACACCGCTATTACAAATATTCTTATACCGCAAGAAAATTGTGAGGTTGGTATGCTGGCAAAACTTTTTAAAGGCGAGTTGTCGCTGGGGGCGACTTTTTGGAAATTTGGCATTCTTGGGCTGATTATTTTGCATTTTGCCTTAAGGATGTTTGCTTCGCTTTTGGAAGCCCATCTTAAAGGACGGACGATTTACGACTTCTTTATGCACCATTTTCATATTGTCTATACCTCTAAGCTGAGTATTTTGTGGACATTGTGTTATATATCAACCTTTGCGGTTTTGGTTTTTTATTCTTACAAAATCATTATCGCCGTTTGGCGCTGCGCCGCGAATTATGATAAAAGCATTTGGCTGGCACAACTGGCGCGTATCGGCATTTTGCTGGCGGTATTTTTAGTATGGAGCCGCATTTTTATAAGGTAATAAGATGAAAAAATTTTTGACTTTGCTGTTGGTTGTTTTTTTAAGTGCATGTGTTCAGGTCGGCGAGTTCACGCCGGAAAGGCATGCTCAGCATGAAACAGGACGACCGGATTGCAATATAACGCCGGAGCGCTGTATCAACGGCGTGCCGTGGTAATCAAAAAAGGGCTGAAACAAGCTCGTTTCTCATTTTGGTGGCAGGAAATCCACACTAAATTTCCTCCGCTCTTGCTCAAGATTTGGTATCTGGAAATACGATGTTAATGGTATTTTTACCTGTGCGGTTCAAAAATTTCGCCGCCGATGACTTCCTGCACCGCACCAGTGGTAAAAGGAAACGATGTCGGCATTTGCTGCAACCGTCTGACAGCCAGATAAGCAAAAGCCTGCGCCTCAATTCCCATTGAATCAAAACCGCAATCTTCTGCTGTGCAGACCGGCGCTTCTTTGATTTGTTGCCGCAAAAAGCGCAAAATCGTCGGATTTTTAGCGCCGCCGCCGCAAACGATAATTTTTTTTGGCGTCAGCGGAATAAAATCATGAATGCTTTTGACAATGGCCTCTGCGACAAAAGCGGTTGCCGTTGCGGCACCATCTTCAAGATTTAAGCCTTCCAGATGTTCCAGCTTGTCGGCAAAAGTCTGGTTGTCGGCAGCCTTTGGAGGCTGTTTGTCCAAGAATTTATGCCGCATCATGCTGGCAAGAACATCTTCGTTAATCTTTCCGGTAATACCAAGTTTACCATTATAATCCATGTGCATACCGCCATGTTTGTTGACCCATTCGTTGATGGCGGCATTCCCCGGTCCGGCGTCAAAAGCCATAAGCTCGCCGTTTTGCCCGATAAACGTTATTGCGCTCAAACCCCCGACATCAACAAATACCGCCGGTTTTTCTTCTTTTTGTGCTAGAGCGGCATGGTAGATTGCCGATAGCGGCGCACCTTGTCCACCGGCCAGAATATCAGCATTACGAAATTTACCGACTACCCGCACCCCCAGAGCATTGGCTAATTTTTGTCCGTCTCCGATTTGATACAGAATGTGCTCTGCCGGCCGGTGGCAGACGACGTGTCCACCGAAACCGACCAGTGTTACATCTTCATAATCTGCCATAATCTCGCGTGCTGCGCCAATATGAAATTCGGTCAATGCATTTTCAATCCTCTGTTTTTCATCATTGTCCATATCGGAAAAATGGTGGTGCAAATGTCGCAGTCCTTCGTGCAGGTTGTCATCATACGGAATATCAAATGTCTTGCCAAACTCAAATACGTCCACGCCGTCGGTGGTAATGATGGAGGCATTGATGCCGTCCAACGATGATCCGCTCGACAGTCCCAGAACCTTATACGCCTGTATCGGATTCATAAAAAAACAAACTCCTTTCTTGCATTGCTGAAATAATATGCTAATATGCGTTAAAATTTGGTTATATGCGGATAAAACAGGAGAAAAATAATGCCGGAATTTAAGTCCGAGTTTCTAAATATCATGCTTGAGCGCGGTTTTTACAACCAATGTACAAATATTGAGGGCTTTGATTCTTATTTGTCCGAATGCGAAAAAACGGGCAAACCAGCGGTCGGCTATCTGGGCTCCGACCCTACCGGCGATAGCCTGCACGTCGGCCATATCGTGCCGCTGATGATGCTGCGCTGGTTTCAGCGTTGCGGACACAAGCCTTTGACGCTTGTCGGCGGCGCTACCGCCCGCATCGGCGACCCTTCCGGCAAAGACAAATTACGCCCGTTTTTGGATGAGGCCACGCTGACGCACAACATCAAAGGTCTGAAAAAGTCATTTTCCAAGTTCCTAAAGTTTGGTGACGGCGCTAATGATGCCGTCATGGTCGACAACTGGGACTGGTTCAAAGATGTTAATTATCTGGAATTTTTGCGCGATATCGGCACTTGTTATTCGGTTAATCGGATGTTAACGATGGATTCGGTCAAGACCCGCCTTGAGCGCGAACAGCCGATGAGTTTTTTGGAATTTAACTATATGTTGTTGCAGGGCTATGATTTTTGTGTTCTGCTGCAAAAATACGGTTGCCGCGCCCAAATTGCCGGTTCCGACCAATGGGGCAACATTACTTCCGGCACCGAACTCGGCCGCCGTAAGTACGATACCGAGCTGTTTGGTTTTACTTCGCCGATTATCACCGATGCTTCCGGCAAAAAAATGGGCAAATCCGAGGGCAATGCCGTCTGGATTAATGAAGACAAACTTTCTTCTTATGATTATTACCAATATTTCCGCAACATTGGCGATACCGAAGTCGGCAAATGCCTGCGTATTTACACCGATTTGCCGATAGATGAAGTTAAGCGCTTAGAAGCATTAAAAGATCAAGAAATCAATGAAGCTAAAAAGATTTTGGCCTTTGAGGCAACTAAAATCTGCCGCGGTTTGGCTGAGGCCGAAGCGGCGCAGGCCACTGCCGTTAAAACCTTTGAACAGGGCGGCGCTGGTGGTAATCTGCCGGTAATTGAGGCGGTAACCGGTGCGGGTATTTTGGATGTTTTTGTCAATATCGGTTTTTGTGCTTCCAAAGGCGAGGCGCGCCGGCTGATCAAACAAGGAGGGCTAAAACTGAATGATGCTGTCGTCGCAGATGAAAATTATCACTTGCAGAGTGGCGACTTTACCGAAGGTCGAGCCAAGATTGCTTTGGGTAAGAAAAAATTCGGCATCATTAAAGCCTGTTGATATTGATATTTTAACTTTTAAACCTTAAATTGTTTTAGAAAGTTCAAATAAAAAATTTAAGGAGGTTTGGCAGTGCCGGATAATTTGCCGGAATTACGTGATATTCATCTGCCAGAGGGTGTTTCGGCCTTTCCGCCGGCCTATGGCTGGTGGGTTATTTTGGCCGCACTTATCGGCATTTTTATTTTATACCGCCTGTTTTTTTTGTTACGTCGTAAGTCCAAGAAGCTTTATGCTTTGCGTTTATTAAACAAGACCCAAAACGATTCGCTTTTTGCCGCGGCGCAAATGTCCGAGATTCTGCGTCGTATCTGCGTCTACAAATATCCTGATGCCGCCGCACTTGAAGGACAGCGCTGGATTGACTTCCTGACCGGCCATGCTAAAAAAGCAGCCCTTTCAAAAAGTGCCGCCGCCTTACTTCTAAATGCGCCTTATATGCCAGAAGACAGCCATAATTTTGCCACGGCTGATGTTGTGGTGCTGCGTGACTTTTGCCGCCGCTGGATCGGAGAAAATCTATGATGATTTTGGCTTATCCTTATGCATTGTTTTTGTTGCTGTTGCCTTTTTTATTCTACCGGCTGCTGCCGGCTGTCAAAGGGCTGCACGGCGATGCTTTGCGCGTGCCTTTTTTAGCCGATCTGCAGCGCATCAACATTGCCGCAGGAGGTTTATGGCGGGTTGATGCAGCTTCAGGTGGCATATCAAGAAGATTTTGGCCGGTGTACTTGATTTGGGCTCTGTTATGCATTGCTGCCGCCCGACCGCAATATGTCGGTGCGCCGTTGCCGCTTAAAAATGACAGCCGTGATATTATGTTGGTTTTAGATATTTCAACCTCAATGCTGGAACCTGATTTTACTTTTGGCAACCGGCGTATCACAAGGCTTGATGCGGTCAAAGCCGTGGTATCGTCTTTTGCCGACAAACGAGCCGATGATCGCCTTGGTTTAGTTTTGTTTGGTACCAGAGCCTATTTGCAGGCGCCGTTGACTTTTGATAAAGCAAGCATCAAAGATATTTTATATGCAATGCAAGCCGGTATGGCGGGCGATTCGACCAGCATCGGCGATGCTTTGGCTCTGGCCTTAAAAACATTAAGCGGTCAAAAAGGCGACAAAGTTATTATTTTGCTAACCGATGGTGAAAACAACGATGGTTCGTTGAGCCTCGGTCAGGCCATTAAAATGGCCGCGGATGAGGGTATCAAAACTTATACCATCGGTGTTGGCTCGCCGAATATATTTTTTGGCATGCTGCGGCTGGCTGCACCTGGGGTAGATGAAAGGGAATTAAAACTATTGGCCGAGGCTACCGAAGGGCAATATTTCCGAGCCGAAAGCACAGCCGATTTGCAAAAAGTTTATGATTTGATAAATCAGCTTGAACCAACAGACGGCGATGCACGTTATGTGCGCGAAACCACCGAGCTTTATTATCTACCGCTGTTGTCGGCGATTATACTCGGTCTGGGATTGATCTTTGTTTGGCGGAGGATTGGCTGATGATGGATTTCTGGCAAAATTTTCATTTCTTGCGCCCATGGCTTTTACTCCTGCTGATATTGCCGGCATTGCTCTATGGCTTTTATTTTCGCGGACTTAACGCGCAGTCTTCTTGGCAAAAAGTTATTGATAAACGCCTGCTTAATTTCTTGCTGATTAAAGGCTCGGCAGTCCGGCGGCGCGTGTTTGTCGGGCTCGGCGGTATCGGATTAACAGCAGGCATTATTGCCGCGGCCGGCCCCTCGTGGCAAAAAACGGAAATTCCAGCCTATGCGCCGCAAAATCCGGCAATGATATTGCTTAATCTATCGTCTGATATGGCGGCAACAGATATCACACCGTCACGCCTGACTCGCGCCAAATATAAAATCAAAGATCTTCTGAGTCTGTTACGCGGTGTCGAGACCGGTTTGCTGGTTTACTCTTCCGAGCCTTTTGTTATTTCGCCTTTGACTGATGATGCCAATATCTTACAAAACCTGTTGCCGGCCGTTGATTTGAATATTATGCCAACGAATGGCGACAGGCTTGATCGTGCCATTGATTTGGCCGTGGAAAAGATCAAAACCGCCGGTTTTCAAAAAGGGCGGTTGGTGGTTTTTGCGCCGGATGTCGGGCAGAAATTTGATCTGGCTCTATCAGCGGCTGAAAAAGCTCGCCAAGCTGGTTTTAGGATTGATATTATCGGTGTTTCGGCTTCAGCTAACGAAAAATTAGCCATGGTAGCCCAGTCAGGTGGCGGCAGTTATTGGCCGCTGCAGGCCGATGATGCCAAAATAGCCTCTTTGGCGTCTGAGCTTAACCAAAGCGGCGGCGATTTAAGCGTAAGCGATAATAAGCGCACGATATGGCTTGATGCCGGTTATTGGCTGTTGCCTTTACCGCTGTTGTGCTGTTTGTTGTTTTTCCGCAAAGGTATTTTGGTTGTCGCATTAATGCTTCTTTCATCAAATGCATCCGCCGGATTTTTCTTAAACGCCGATCAGGAAGGCTTGCGTGCCTTTAATGAAGGTGATTATCCGGCAGCGGCAAACTCTTTTACCAATGCTGATTGGAAAGCTGCTGCGCTTTACCGTGCCGGCGATTATCAAGGGGCTTATGTCGAATATCAAAAAAACAACAGTGTTGAAGGGATGTATAATCAGGGCAATGCTTTGGCCAAAGGCGGCAAAATTAAAGAGGCCATTGCCAAATATGAGGAAGTTTTGCGTCAAGAGCCAAACCATGAAGATGCCAAGTTTAACTTGGAATATCTAAAAAAACAACAAAATCAGCAGCAAAACCAACAACAGAAACAACAAAAAGACCAGCAAAATAAGCAGCAACAAAAACAGCAACAGAATCAACAACAAAATGATAATCAACAAAATATCGATAGTCAGAACAATACGCCTCAATCTTCTGCCAGCGACAAGGATTCCGCTCAACAGCAGCAACAAAATCAGTCATCGCCGCAATCCGAGGGCAAACAGGATAAAAATTCCGACAATCAGGATAATCGGGCAGATCAAGAACGCGAAAAAGCAGCGGATGATTTGCTGGATAAAACCCAGCCGCAACCCGAAGGCAGTCGACAGCAAAGCGGTGCTTTACCAAAACAAGGCGACGAGCAGGAAAAATACAATGAGCAAATTCAGGCCAAAACAGCCCGTTACCGCGAAATACCGGAAGACCCAGGCGGGTTGCTGAAAGCTTTTATTTATCAAGAATATCGTCAAAATCGTTATCAGGAAAGATAGGTGAGAAAAATGAAAAAAATATTTTTGTTTATTTTGGCATTGATGTTAACGACGCAAATTGCACGGGCGCAAAGTTTTGATGCCACCGTCAACCGCACCACTGTGCCTGAGGGCGAAACTTTTGTTTTGACTCTGGAACTGAAAGACGTTGATACATCTGCCACACCGGATTTAAATGCACTAAATAAAGATTTTACTGTTTTATCAATTTCCAATGGCTATCGCACTAACATCATCAATGGTAATGTTAGCAAATCACGCCAGTGGAACTTAGTTTTGATTCCGAACAAAAACGGCAGCTTGACTATTCCTTCAATTAAACTGGATGGATACCAAACCCAGCCGATTATACTGAATATTGTTCCCGCCGGCGCTGCAGATCAACTGGTGCAGTCAAAAGCTGTTAATACGCCGCGTTTCAAAATAAGCGGCGATATCGACAATACGGCACCTTATGTCCAGCAGCAACTCAATTATCGGCTAACGATTTACGACGCCGGCGGTCTGCAGGGCGAAGCGCCGTTTTTTGTAACCGATAATGACGACTGGATTATCAAAAGCTTGGGCGAACCGCAAGTTGAAACCAAAATCGTCAACGGCCAAACCTTGCGCGAAATCACGTTTAATTATGCTTTGTTTGCCCAAAGAAGCGGTGATTTAACGGTGCCGCCGGTACGCTTTAACGGCTATTATCTGACCAAAGAAACCCGCACGGATCCGTTTGCTCGTTTTTTTGATAACGATCCGTTTTTTGCCTCTTTTGGCGTGAACGACGTCTTTGCCTCTCGCACGCCGGTTGTCTTAAACACCAAACCGATAAAAGTCAACGTGCGTCCGGCAAAAGTTGATTCCGGTTGGTGGCTGCCGGCGGAAGAAGTCAAAATTTCTGCCGAGTTTGAAAGCGGCCGTCCGCAATTCAAAGTCGGCGAAGCGGTCAGCCGCACCATTTATCTGAAAGCTGCCGGCTTTTTGGATAACCAGCTTCCGGAAATTAAGTTTGCCGAGGTTAACGGGGTTAAACAATATCCGGAAAAGCCACAAACCGATATGAAAGTTGAAAACGGCAAAGTCGTTTCCTATGCCCGCATCACCAATGTTTACATTCCGGAACAGGGCGGTGAAATCATCCTGCCGGAAATTAAAATTGACTGGTTCAACACGGCAGTCGGTCAAACTGAAACGGCTGTTATTCCGGCGTATCATGCCGAGGTAGCGGCAAATATGCAGCCGTCTGTGCCGCCTGTAACACAGCCGCAGACAACGTTGTCGCCGGTCTTGATGCCGGCCGAACCGAGCGAAACCGTAACCACAATTGAACAGGTCGATAACACGCGCATTATTGGATATTTATTGGCCGCTTTTATTGGTGGTATTGTCTTGACATTGCTTCTGTTAAAGTTGTTTGCTTTTACGAAAAAGCCGTCCGCCAATCATAAAAAAGCTGTTTTAGAGGCAGCTAAAACTAAAGATCTGCAAAAACTGCGTGATGAGCTTTTATTGTGGAGTGCTGCCGAATTTCCACGGCATAAAGTGGCCAATTTGCAGGATGTCGCCGATATTTTCCAAAACGCCGCTTTTAATAAGGAACTGGATAAACTGCGTGAAGCTCTGTATGCTGAAACGGCCAAAGACTGGGATAACAAAACTTTTACCGAAATTTTCAGAAAAATATCAAAACAAGCAAAAAAACAACAACGGAGAAAGACTGATGAACCGCTCCCCAAACTTTACAAGTAAATTATGTCTGTGTCCAAAAGTTTATCCTGGTGATGACAAAATAACCTACGGCTTGCCGGCAGAAGAAGCCGACAAGGCATTTGCCGCCGGCTTGCCGGAATTTGAGCCGGAAGGCGTGGCGGCAGAGCTCTCTGCACCCAAAATTGCCGTCATTCTGACTCGTGACAAGCACCCGGACCGTTCGGAACCGGACTACACGCTGCCTCAGGCAACGGTAGAGGCAATCACGCTTTCCGGCGGCAAAATATGTCCGGTGGGTTATGACAAGGTTGCCGAACAATTGGACGCCATTCGTCCGGACGGTGTTTTCCTGCCCGGCGGTGTGTTTGATGTACCGCTTGAGTGGGAAGAAAACGAGCCGGAACATCCGGTCGATTTGCGACGGTTTAATGTCTACATCCAACTGATTGATTATGCCAAAGAACACAAGTTGCCCTTGCTGGCGGTGTGCGGCGGCATGCAGGTTTTGGCTTGCTGTTTCGGCGCCAAGATTGGACGCATTGAGGGACATCGTACCAATGTTAAAGAATTTGCCCACAAAATGACAATCAAAAACGGCAGCTTGCTGCAAAAAATTACCGGTATGTCAGGGATAGAAGTTAATTCTTGGCACACTTGGGCGGTAAGCAAAGATAATATCGGCAATAACATAACTCATGTATCTCCCGACGGCGTTGTTGAGGCGGTTGAACCGGTTAGTCCGTGGCACTCGTTTGTTTTGGGACTTCAATCGCATCCGGAATATTTTGTCAAATCGGGTTATCAACCGGCCATTGATATATTCAAATCTTTTATTGAAGCAGCGCGTCATGGATAAAAATCTGATTGAAATAAGAGATTCACACTTTGTTGTTGACCTGATGTATGCCGGCACCGCGCACAATATGACCGGCCGCCCGGTATATCAGGAAATCGGTCTCGGCAACCGCGCGTTTGTACATCGTGATTTGTGGAACTGTCTGCAAAAACTCATTCCCTATCTGGAGCAGACCGGCCGCCGCCTGAAAATCTATGATGCCTTTCGTCCGGCCGCTGCGCACAGGTTGTTGTTTGAGGCTATTCCACAAGACGGTTTTTTTGTTCCCGAAGCCTTTCGTTCGCCGCATTGCCGAGCTACGGCTGTTGATGTGGCACTGCTTGATGCCGATGGTGTGGAGCAGGTGTATCCGACCAAAGTTGATGCTTATGATGAAAATTTTGCCAAACAAGTTCAGGCCGGAAATCTGCGAGATTTCTTCCGCTATTTGCAAAAGGCATCTCTTGATTATCAGGACGACCAAATCCCCGAGGCTATTCACAATCGCGATGAGTTATGCCGTCTTATGCAAAGTATCGGTTTGGTTCCGGCACCGCGTCGCCATGAGTGGTGGCATTATGAATTACCTGACGGTCGTACGGAAAAATACCCACTGATAGATTTCAAATAACCCCCATTTTTTGGGCTTTAATGACCGCTTGTGTCCGATTGGTCGCACCGACAGCGCGCAAAAGCGCATTAATATGCAGCTTGACGGTAGCCTCTGATACGCCCATCTGGTAAGCAATTTGCTTATTGGACAATCCTTGAGCCAAATATTTTAAAACTTCAAACTGACGGTTGGTTAGTTTTTTGCCGTTGGCCAGATTCATATTATCGGCGGCCTGTTTAAGCAGCGTCGGCGGAAAATATGTTGCACCGTTTAAGACCAATCCCAGAGCCGAGTTTAACACCTTGGTATCGATATTTTTCGGCAAATAGCAACATACTCCGAGATTAAGAGCCTTTTTTATATTATGTGAATCTTCCGATGCCGACATAACGCCGATTCTGACATCGGGCAAAAACTCTTTAAGAGTCTTAATGCCATTTTCCCAGTTTGCTTCAGACATATCCAGATTAACCAAAACCAAATCAGCATCATTGTTAAGTTTTAGCAGATCCAAAGCCTGAGCAAAAGAAGAAGCATCCAATATCTGAGCTTTGGGCAGCATAATGCCAAGATTAAATCTTAAACCGTCTCGGTAGAGTGCATGGTCGTCCGCAATTATAATCTTCATCATCGTCTCCATAGCTTAAATCTTCGGGTTTTGCGTCCAAACCGATTACCGAAAATATATGATCAAAAAGAAGTATTTAAAGTCTTAAACAAAATTATTACAAATACAGACATTCAACCCCGGCTTCATGGAGCATTTGCTCGGAATAAGCTACTTTGTCGCGCCAGGTTCCGGCCGGCTGGCCTTCCTGAGGTTCAAACTTATAGGTTACCACCATTTTGATGCCGGATTGAATGATAGCCCGCGCGCAGTCGGGGCAGGGCATGGAAGTCACATAGATAATGCAGCCTTTAAGCGATGCGCCGATAAGACAGGCATTATATACGGCATTACGCTCGGCATGCTCAAAGAAATCATATTTGGTCGGGCGCTCAAGCCTTTCGGGAATATCGTCGCTCACGCCGCGGACAATACCGTTGTAGCCGGTGGAGCGTATTTCGCGATCCGGCCCGACGACAATAGCACCGACCTTGGTTGACGGATCTTTTGACCAGCTGGCAACCAGCCTGGCCATTTCCATAAAACGATAGTGCCATTTATCCGAAAACATGTGCCTACTCTCCAAAATATGATTGACATTATTATAAAAATGAAAGATTTTAGAGGCAACACTTTTTTGTAATTTAATCAGGAGAAAAAAATGAGTGCGATTATAGATATTCATGCCAGAGAGATTTTGGATTCCCGCGGCACCCCGACGGTTGAGGCCGAGGTTGTTTTGCAGTCCGGTGCTTTTGGCAGGGCGGCTGTTCCCTCCGGCGCTTCAACCGGTGTGCATGAGGCGGTTGAACTGCGCGACGGCGACAAAAAACGTTATGGCGGCAAGGGTGTTTTGAAAGCCGTTGAAAACGTCAATGACAAGATTTATGATGCCTTGGCCGGTATGGATGCCGAAGACCAGATTGAAATTGATAATGCCATGATCGAGCTCGACGGCACTGACAACAAAGGCAAACTCGGCGCCAATGCTATTTTGGCCGTTTCGATGGCCGTTGCCAAAGCTCAGGCCGAAGAAGCCGAACTGCCGTTGTACCGTTATCTTGGCGGCACCATGGCTCGCACGCTTCCGGTTCCGATGATGAACATTTTGAACGGCGGTAAGCACGCCGACAACCCGATTGATATTCAGGAATTTATGATTATGCCGGTTTCGGCCGCCAATATCAAAGAGGCCATCCGTATGGGCGCCGAAATTTTCCAAACCTTGAAAAAGAACTTAAAAGCCGCCGGCCACAACACCAATGTCGGTGATGAGGGCGGTTTTGCTCCGAACCTGAAATCGGCCGAAGAAGCTTTGCAGTTTATCGTCGATTCGATTTCCGATGCCGGCTACAAACCCGGTGATGACGTTGTTTTGGCCATTGATGCCGCTTCCAGCGAATTTTACAAAGACGGCAAATATGAAATGACCGGTGAGGGCAAATCTTATACCAATGCCCAGATGGTTGATTTCTACAAAGATCTGTGCAACCGTTTCCCGATTTTTTCAATTGAAGACGGCATGGCCGAAGATGACTGGGAAGGTTGGAAAATGCTGACCAATGCTTTGGGTGACAAAATTCAGCTCGTCGGCGATGATTTGTTCGTTACCAATCCGAAACGTCTGGCCATGGGTATTGAAAAAGGCGTTGCCAACTCGATTTTGGTCAAAGTAAACCAGATCGGCACCCTGACCGAAACCATGCAGGCGGTTGACCTGGCTCATCGCAACAAATATACGGCGGTTTTGTCGCACCGTTCCGGCGAGACCGAAGACGCGACCATTGCTGATATTGCCGTTGCCACCAACTGCGGCCAGATCAAAACTGGTTCTATGTCGCGTACCGACCGCATGGCCAAATACAATCAGCTGATTCGTATTGAGGAAGAACTAGGTGATATGGCTGTTTATGCCGGTAAGTCGATTTTGAAAAACAAATAAGGCTTAAAGCTCGTAAAAAAGGCCCCTCTTCGGAGGGGCTTTTTTACGATGGATAAAATTTTTTATTTAGGCAGTCCGTCAGTTAAAGGATTGTTTTTAACTTTTTTTATCAAAACCTGATAATCGCGCAACACATCATTGCCGGCCTTATTATGTTCCAACACAATCAAACGGCCGCATTTGTTCATTGCCTCAGCCGCTTTGGCGGGAATGTAATCAATCAGCAAAACATCATGGTCGTTGCGGAACAATGTTGCGTGTTTGCCGCCGTCATAAAGCAAAATCGGGTTCTCCGGCCGCACCCGCGTATAAGGCAACACAAATACCGGCACGCCTTCATCACTCAAAACCACCTGATAATCTTCGGCATGTTTCATCAGTCAAGCATTCCTTTGACTTTTTTCTGCAAGGCAATCGTCTGGTCAATTGCGGCATTGGCAATTTTTTTGCCCTGTTTATACAAAGGCTTGGCAATTTCCCAGTTAAGTCCGGGCGCCATTTGGTCAGCCATGTTTTTAGCTCCGCCCAAAAAGATTTCTGTGGTGTCACAGGTAAAGTTTAACCCGTATTTTGCTGCCTTGGAGGCGATAATTGTCGCGCTCAAGCCGGCTTTTCCGGCGGTTTTTAATGCTTTTTTCATGGTAGGCATAAATTTTCTCCCAACGATGATAACTAAAGGTTAACACAATTTTAACTTTTTAGCAAGCGGCAAAAATTTACCTCCGGCATCTAAACGGATTGACTTTCTGTCAGAGACATATATTTTATATTTTGGAGAATAAAGATGAACAAGAAATTGTTTTTGGCTTTAGCGGTTATGTGCTGTCTGGCCTGTGCGGCGGAAGATGAGAAGTTCGTCAATCCGTTGTTTTATGAAATTATGGATCCGATATCAAAAATTGCCTGGCAGACAACCCTGACGCCAACCAAAAAAATTGTAGATAACGGTCTGGGCACCACAATAGAAGAAACCTGCAAACTGACGGAAAATACGATGGAGCGCATTTCGTTGAAATGCCGCGGCGTTATCAATCCGGATTTTGGCGAAGAAGAAAACACTTATCGTTACACTCTCAGGCCTTGCCGTAAAGAAAACGACTGCTATTATCACGGGCGTTGGCTGGTTGAAGAAGAAACCTTTGATGAAAAAGGATATGATCTCGGCGGCGCAACCCTGATTATCAAATAACAGCCCTCTGCCGGACAAACGGCAAAGGGCTGTTTGCAACACGACAGTTCTTACCAGCCGTTTATTTTGTCAATCTGTTCTGCCGCCCAGGCATTATAAAATCATTACGCCGCCCGCGCGGATCAATATAATACCATTCACTCTGCCCCAGCTGCGGATTTTGCCACCTGACGGGA
>CALYBB010000009.1 GCA_944393715.1 uncultured Alphaproteobacteria bacterium | reverse complement strand
ATTTCAAACGCGGCGCGGTTGATTTTGCGCTGCGTGAACTGGAAGGCAAAAAAAGAGCCTTCATTGTAACCGATCGTTATTTGTTTGATTCGGGTATGGTCAGCGCCATTACCAATGTGTTGGAAGATATGGATATCGAATATCAGATCTTTTTTGATGTTAAACCGGATCCGACCGTTTCGACGATTGAAGAGGCTTTGGTAATGATTAACGTCTTTAAGCCGGATGTCTTTATATCCTTTGGCGGCGGGTCGCCAATGGATGCGGCCAAGATTATGTGGCTGAAGTATGAACGGCCGGATCTGGAGTTTGAGGACGTGGCTATGCGCTTTATGGATATCCGGAAACGTATTTGCACAATCGGCGAACTCGGCAAAAAGGCGATGATGGTTGCTATTCCGACGACGTCGGGTACCGGTTCGGAAGTTACGCCGTTTGCGGTTATTACTGATGATAAAAGCCATGTCAAATACGCGATTGCCGATTATGCCCTGACGCCGAATATGGCAATCATTGATGCCAACTTTGTCGACAATATGCCCAAAGGGCTGACATCGGCCGGCGGTATTGACGCGCTGGTTCATGCCATTGAGGCTTATGTTTCGGTTATGGCAACCAACTTTACCAACTCAACGGCTTTGGAGGCGGCCAAACAGGTGTTCCGGTATTTGCCGCGCGCTTATAAAAACGGTGCCGATGATCCGAAGGCCAGAGAAAAAATGCATCATGCGGCGACAATCGCCGGTATGGCTTTTGCCAACTCGTTCTTGGGATTGTGCCACTCCATGGCGCATAAACTCGGGGCGGCGTTTAATATTCCGCACGGTATTGCCAACGCGCTGCTGATCAGTCAGGTTATTAAATATAACGCTACCGATTGTCCGCGCAAACAGGCGATATTCCCGCAGTATAAAATGCCGGAGGCCAAGCGGCGTTATGCACAGATTGCCAGTAACCTGAAACTTAAGGGTAAGACCGACGATGAGAAGGTTGCGGCTTTGATTGAGGCAATTGAAGGCCTGAAAAAGGAAATTGATATTCCGGCTTCAATCAAAGACTGGGGTATCAGCAAAAAAGACTTTGAGGCCAAACTTGACTGGCTGGTTGAGAATGCCTTTGATGACCAGTGCACGGGAGCTAACCCTGTTTATCCTTTGATGGAAGATATCCGGAAAATTTATCTGGATGCTTTTGAGGGGAAGGTATAGGCTGATAAAATTTCTTCAATTGTCAGGGAAAATCAGACGATGTCTAAGAAAATTCAAATTTGTATGGGAAGTTCGTGTTTTGCCAGAGGCAATAACAAGAATTTGCAGATACTTTCTCAATATTTGAAGGATCATCATCTGGAGGCGGAAGTTGAGCTGACGGGGCTGCGTTGCTGTAACCAGTGTCCGAACGGTCCGAACCTGACAATTGAAGGCGTTGAATATCATCATGTTGATTCCGGAACGTTGATTGATATTCTAGATAATGTTTTTAAGGAGAAAAAAAGCTGATGTCTAGTCGCGAACATCCGTTGTTTACCATTAAAAACGATTGTCAGGATTGTTATAAATGCGTGAGGGAGTGTCCGGTAAAGGCTATTAAAATTGAAGACAATTCGGCGCAGATTGTGCCGGAGTTGTGTGTTGCCTGCGGCAAATGTTATAAAGTTTGTCCGGTTAGAGCCAAGCAGGACAGGGACGATGTGCCGCGTGCCAAAAATATGTTGGCTGCCGGTGAAAGGGTTTATGTTTCGTTGGCGCCATCGTGGATTGCCGAATTTGACAATGTAACCAAAGAGCAGTTATTAACGGCGATGGAGAAGCTCGGCTTTGCAGGTGTGAGCGAGACGGCACTCGGTGCTGAAGAGGTTTCGGCACATTTGGCGGATTTTTTGGCCGATAAAAAAGACGGGGTTTATTTGTCAACGGCCTGTCCGGCGTTTGTTGAGTATATCAATAAATACCTGCCGGAACTGACGGATAATCTGACGCCGGTCTTGTCGCCGCTTTTGAGCCATTGCCGGATTATGCGGCGGGCTCTGGGAAATGACATCAAAATCGTGTTTGTCGGTCCGTGCATTGCCAAAAAATTTGAGGCTGATCGCAATAGCGAACTCTTGAATCTCAGTATTTCTTTTCGTGATTTGCGACGCTGGTTTAGAGAAGCGGGAATAGACTATCATCATATTGAACCACGGACAGGTATTGATTTTGTGCCCAAACGCGCTGAGGACGGTCGCTATTATCCGGTTGAAGGCGGTATGATTGAAACAATTCGTCCTTATGGTAAAACCAATAATGTTTATATGATGCAGTTGACTGGACTTGAGAATATTCAGCGCGAGTTGCAAAATATCAACGGTTCTCGGCCGGATTATCCGGTGTTTATTGAGTGCTTGGCCTGTGAGGGTGGTTGTGTCAATGGGCCGTGTACACGCGCTCTTAAATCAGGTTTTGAAAAAAGAGCGAAGGTTTTAAATGACGTGGTAATAACAAAAGAAACCGGACATCGGCCGCCTGAGGAAAATATTGAAAAGCATTATGCGCAAAATCCCGTCGGGAAGAACGATTATACTGAAGAGCAGATCAGGCGTGTTTTAGCCATGCTTGGTAAGTATACAGTAGAAGATGAGATTAACTGCAATGCCTGCGGTTATGATAATTGTCGTAATTTTGCCAGAGCGGTTTTGGACGGCAAAGCCGAAATTGATATGTGTGTTTCACATATTAAACAGCAGGCGCAACGCAAGGCTAACGCTTTGTTGAAATGTATTCCGTCGCCGATTGTTATCGTGAATGCCAAACTTTCTATTTTGGAATATAACGACTATTTTGTTCAAGAATTTTGGAATGACGAAGAACATGGTGATATTTACGATAAAAATAATCTTATTGGTGCCAATCTACGTGATTTTATAGGTTTTACCAATTTGTTTTCGGCTTCATTGGAATTGGGAGAAGACGTTAAACGCGAAAATGCTCATCACAATGGCAAAGTTTATGACGTGATGGTGTTTAACATTGAGCAAAAACAGGTTGTCGGCGGTGTTATTGAAGATGTAACCAAGGTTGAAATCAAACGTGAAAAAATTGCCGAAAAGGCCAAAGAGGTTATTGAAAAGAATCTAGCCACCGTGCAGCAGATTGCTTGCACGCTGGGGGAACATATGGCGGAGACGGAGGTTTTGTTACGCTCGATCGCTAAGGATTATGCCGCTGATGATTATGACAAGCCAAGTGTAACCATTCGCAACAAACGGGACGAGTAAACCAATGAGCGATTCGTTGTTTATTGAGATCGGTTCGCATCAGGAACACAAAGCCGGCGAGAGCTGTTTTGGTGATGCTATTGCCTCGGAAAAGCTGCCGGAAGAACAACGGATTATATCGGTTTTGTCGGATGGATTGGGCAGTGGGGTTAAGGCTAATATCTTATCGTCAATGACAACGCGCATGGCTTTGAAATTTGTGGAAAGCGATTTGGATTTGGTGCGTTCGGCCGAGGTGATGATGCAGGCTTTGCCGGTTTGTCAGATCCGAAAGATCAGCTATGCCACGTTTTCTATTATTGACGCCATGTTGGAAGGCAAAACCCGTATTTATGAAATGGATAACCCGCAATGCTTTATCGTGCGTGATGCCCAACAGTATCATCCGGCGCATCACGAGATATCCTCAGAACATTGGAAAGATAGGATTATCAATGTTTATCAGTTTGTGGCCAAAGAAGAAGATCGTATTATCATTATGTCTGACGGTGTAACTCAGGCAGGGCTCGGTAATCCGAAATATCCGCTCGGCTGGCAGCGGGAAGGGGTGTGGAAATTTGTTGAAAATCAGGTGCGGAGGCATCCGCATATTTCGGCACGAGATTTGGCTGAAGCGATTGTTCATGAGGCTTTGGAAAAAGAGCCTGATGGCAAAGCCGGAGACGACATCAGCTGTACGGTGGTGTATTTCAGAAAGCCGCGTAAACTCCTTTTGTTGAGCGGGCCGCCATTTGATGAGGAAAAAGACCACGAAATTGCCGAGATGATTGATTATTATGACGGTAAAACGGCCATTTGCGGCGGGACAACAGCCAATATTATTGAACGAGAACTTTGTTTGACTTGTGAAATGGACAAAACTTCGTATGATCCGAATATTCCGATGGCATCAATTATGCCAGGGATTGATTTGGTGACAGAGGGAATTTTGACCTTGACCGAGGTTTATCGAATGCTCAAGGAAGGAATTGATGAAGATAAAGACAACGCGGCGACTCGTTTGACCAGATTGCTGCTTGATTCGGATAAAATTGACTTTGTTATCGGCACCAAGATAAATGAGGCGCATCAGGATCCGAATCTGCCAATGGAGCTTGACATTCGCCGAAATATTGTTAAAAAGATTTTTAGATTGCTGCAGAGCAAGTATTTAAAAGAGATCAGCGTTAAGTATGTTTAACTTTTAGAACGGAAGGACCGAACCTATGGAAAAAATACAGGTTAAAATTTGTGCCGGAACGGCCTGCTTTGTAATGGGAGCACCGCAAATCCAAACTTTGGAATTTTCGGTTCCGGAGGATTTGGCCGATAAAATAGAGGTTACAGAGGTACGCTGCATGAATCATTGCAACCAGAATCAGGGATACAACAAAGGGCCTTTTGTTGAGATTAACGGTGAAGTGATTGAGGAGGCTACTTTGGAGAAAGTTATTTCCAGAGTTAGAGAGTTGATAGCTAAAGAGGAAGAAAAGAATTGTTAATACCTAAGAATTATGCCAATCAGATGCGTAGCCGCATTCTGGTTAAAGTTGTTGAGAGTTTTTATAAAGACCGGTTTGAAACCGCAGATGAAATCCCGATTGAGATGCGGCCGAAAGACTATGATTCGAGCCGTTGTTGCATTTATAAAGATCGGGCGATTTTAAAATACCGGATGATGGCGGCGATGGGCTGGACACCGCAGGATGAAACCAATGAGGCTAAGCTGCTTAAAGATTACGGTAAGGAGGCCTTGAAACGCCAAAATCACGCCAAAAGCTGCTTGGCGGTAATTGATATTGCCTGTTCGGCTTGCGTTAAGTCGCAATATATGGTTACCGATGCCTGTCGGGGCTGTTTTGCCAGACCTTGTGTGATGAATTGTCCTAAACAGGCAATATCAATCGTACACGGGCGTTCGCATATTAATCCCGACTTGTGTGTGTCCTGCGGCAAATGTATGGAAGTTTGCCCGTATCATGCGATTGTGAAATTGCCGGTTCCGTGCGAAGAAGCGTGTCCAGTCGGGGCTATAAAAAAAGACGAACACGGAGTTGAGCATATTAATGAAGAAACATGTATTTCTTGCGGTAAATGTTTGCAATCGTGCCCGTTTGGTGCGATCGTCGAGCGTTCGCAGATGGTTGATGTGTTGAACCTGATTCATAACACCGATAAAAAGGTTGTGGCAATGTTGGCGCCGGCGATTGTCGGGCAATTTCCGTTTGAAGTCGGGCAGGTGGTCGGCGCGCTTAAAAAGGCCGGTTTTGATGATGTTGTCGAGGTAGCGGCCGGCGCCGATGTGACCTCTAAAAACGAAGCGGCCGAGTTTGTTGAGCGGATGAGAGAGGGTAAAAACTTTATGACGACTTCCTGTTGTCCGGCCTATTTCCGCGCGGCGGAGGTGCATATTCCGGAGCTTAAACCGTTTGTGTCAAACACCAAGACGCCGATGTATTATACGGCGGAGATGCTCAAAAAAGAACAACCGGACTGTATTTCGGTGTTTATAGGGCCTTGTCTGGCCAAGCGCACCGAGGCCGAATATGATCCGAATGTCGATTATGTGCTGACGTTTGAAGAAATCGGCGCGATGTTTGTCGGCGCAGGTATTGAAATCGGTGATTGTGAAAGGGCCGAGTTTGCCAAAATATCGTCAGCTCAGGGGCGCAATTATCCGCTTTCGGGCGGTGTGGCCGGCGCGGTCGGTAATCTGGTCGACGGGCAGGTTGAGTTTCGTCCGGAGCGGATTGACGGGCTGACCAAGGATAACATTAAATTGCTTAAGCGCTACGCCACCAAAGGCAGCGAAAACAATATGATTGAGGTTATGTGTTGCGAGGGCGGTTGTGTGGCTGGTCCGGGGTGTATTGCGCTGGCCAAACGCGCGGCCAAGCAGATTGAAACCTATGTGGCGCAAGGGCAGAACCAAAAAGATTTGAAATAAGCGGTTTGTCTGATTTAAACATCCTCCGATTGCAAAGCCGGAGGATGTTTTTATATGTCCTTTTGACATTGCTAAAAAATAATCTTTACTTTTAGGTCGTTCTTTTCTAAAATCATGGGTGGACAAAGTGATGATTTGTCTGGGGTGTGGAAACCTCTAACAAAGCGTCTGCAAAAGACGATATTTTTGCGTGCCTGACAGTTGTTATGACTGGAAGGCGGCAAAATAAGCCTTGCGGTCAATATGCCGCACTATTCTTTGTTATAGTTTCCAACTTCCAGTCGCCATTTTATCTTGGCGGCTTTTTTTGGAAGAAAAGGAATTTGATTATGGATTATCAGATATTAAAACAACCGCCGATAGATTTGGTTTATTTATGGTGTGATGATAATGATAAGGAATGGAATACCAAACGGCTTCAATATATGCGGCGAGAAAAGCTGTTAGATGTGCAGGCGGTCCATCCGTGCCGCTATACCACCATGATGAATTGCTTTATTCGCTTTACATGATGGCGGCCGGACATGCCGTGATTAAACCGGTAAAAGATATAGATATTAATCTGTCGTTGATGGAAAAATTGAAACGTTTTGTGTTGAGGCAAAAGGCTCCGGATTCTTTTTGTACCAATATCCATTCGCCAAGAGGATTTGCCAAGCTTATGAGAATAAGGCCGAAACTGTTTTGCATTAATGACACTGAAAAAGGTAGCGTCGAAAATGTAGACGTAAAAATCTTTTTGGAAAAAATGTTTCCGGATAAATGCGATTTTGAGCTATGAACAAGAAAGCCTCCCGTTGGGAGGCTTTATGATTAGTAACAGCGGGCGTAGATGACGTCCGTGGTGGCCGGTTTGCCGGTCAGCAGGCATTCGCCAGTGGTGCCGCTTTGGTCTGATGGCAGGCAACGGATGGTAATTTTCATCTGTTTCAATATTTCCTCGGTTGCCGCATCGCCGCACCATTTGCCGCGGACAAAAGCCACTTTGCCTTGTCTGCCGTCTTCTATCCATTCGTTAGCGTTGGCAAAATAGTCGGCAAAAGCCTCTTTGGTGGTAATATCGGTACGGATATTGGCATTGAGTCTTTCTTTGGCTTTGGCAAACATGGCGGCTTGAATATCCTCAAGATATTTGCCGGCATTGGCGA
>CALYBB010000008.1 GCA_944393715.1 uncultured Alphaproteobacteria bacterium | reverse complement strand
AGGCGGTCTTTAATCATATCCAGGCAGCGGTAAAAATTAGCGCCGATTCGATCCATCTTGTTGCAGAAACAAATTCGCGGCACACCGTATTTATCGGCCTGTCTCCAAACCGTTTCCGACTGCGGCTCGACGCCGGCAACAGAATCAAATACGGTAATGGCACCGTCCAAAACGCGCAGCGAACGCTCTACCTCAACGGTAAAGTCAACGTGTCCCGGCGTGTCAATAATGTTAATTCTGTGACCTTTCCAAAAACAGGTGGTTGCGGCAGACGTAATCGTAATACCGCGTTCCTGTTCCTGTTCCATCCAGTCCATGGTGGCAGCACCATCATGAACCTCGCCGATTTTGTGGCTCTGTCCGGTATAATAAAGGATACGCTCTGTTGTAGTAGTCTTACCGGCATCAATGTGCGCCATGATACCGATGTTGCGGTACAATTCAAGTTTATGTGTACGAGCCATTTTATTATCCTTGTTATACAATTAAAATTTATAATGAGAGAAAGCCTTGTTGGCTTCAGCCATTCTGTGGGTATCTTCACGTTTTTTAACGGCAGAACCCTTATTGGCCAGAGCGTCTAACAATTCGTTAGCCAGTCTTTCGGTCATTGTCGATTCGGAACGCTTCTGAGCAGCTTCGATAATCCAACGGATAGCCAGAGCCTGACGGCGATCCGGACGAACCTCCATCGGCACCTGATAGGTGGCACCGCCGACACGGCGGGATTTAACTTCAACCATCGGCTTAACATTTTCCAAAGCCTCGGAAAATACCTTCAAAGCGTCCTGTTTCGATTTAGCGGCAATGATATCAAAAGCCGAATAAACGATTTTCTCGGCAACGGCTTTCTTACCATGCTCCATCACATTGTTGATAAATTTGGTAACTACCTTATCTCCATATTTGGCGTCAGGCAGTATAGCTCTTTTTTCAGCTCTATGACGACGTGACATTATCAAATCTCCTTATTTAGGTCTCTTGGCGCCGTACAAAGAACGACGTTGACGACGTTTGGTAACACCCTGGGTATCCAGAGTACCGCGAATGATATGATAACGAACACCAGGCAAGTCTTTGACACGGCCTCCTCTAATCAGCACCACTGAGTGTTCTTGCAAGTTATGACCTTCACCAGGGATATAGCTGATTACTTCAAAGCCGTTTGTCAGGCGTACACGCGCAACTTTACGCAGAGCGGAGTTCGGTTTTTTCGGGGTTGTGGTATAAACCCTTGTGCAAACACCTCTCTTCTGCGGGCAAGCCTTCAAAGCCGGAACTTTGTTTCTCTTGACTTTGGGTGTTCGTGATTTACGAATTAACTGATTAATTGTAGGCATCACAAATTTCCTTAAAGTATTGGTTATTAACAAAAAAAACTCGCAAAAATGCGATTCCTCGCCTTTTTGAGTCTCGGCACTCTAGACTCATAAATCCAAATAGTCAAGCCCTTTTTCGCCAAAAAGAGCAAAGCCGTTAGCCTTTTTCCTCAACCGCGAACTTTCCGTTCCGGCGCGGTTCTTGCATAAAAAACAAAAAAAACTTGCCTTTTAAAAATAAAATCTTAAGCTTTCTCCATATTAATCTTATCTTGGAGGCTTATGGAACTAATGACAAATAAACAGGATATTTCTTCCGCCAAACGCACGATTGAAAAAGAAATCGAAGCGCTTAAGATGATGGAAAACGAATTTGATGAAAGCCTTACCAAAGCCCTTGATTTAATGCAAAATACCAAAGGCCGCATTATCATTACCGGTATGGGCAAATCAGGACACATCGGCCGTAAAATTGCAGCCACTCTGGCTTCCACCGGCACGCCATCTTTTTTTGTACATCCGGGCGAAGCCAGCCACGGCGATCTGGGAATGTTAACCACGGAAGATACCGTTTTAGCCATATCAAACGGCGGCGAATCAAAAGAATTATCCGACATTCTGGTTTATTGCAAACGCTTTGGAATTCCTCTGATTGCCATAACCAAAAATCCTAAAAGCTCTCTAGGCAAAGCAGGTGATATCCTTCTCAAACTTCCTGACGACGGCGAGGCTTGCCCGCTGGGGCTGGCGCCGACATCTTCTACCACGGCCACACTTGTCTTAGGCGATGTTTTAGCTGTTGCTCTGATGGAACGCAAAGGCTTCAGCAAAACCGACTACAAACAGCGCCATCCGGGAGGCAAGCTCGGTGCTATTCTGCAAAAAGTCTCCGACCTGATGCACACAGGAACTGAGTTACCCCTTGTCAATGAAAACACCTTAATGCAAGATGCCTTGCTGGTCATGACATCAAAAATGCTTGGCTGTGTCGGAGTTCTTGACTCCAAAGGACGACTTTCGGGCATTATTACCGACGGTGACTTGCGCCGCGGACTATCCGCTGACCTTTTGCGAAAAAAAGCCGGTGAAATCATGACCCGCAATCCGCGCACCATCGCA
Source organism: uncultured Alphaproteobacteria bacterium (assembly GCA_944393715.1). GTDB lineage: Bacteria > Pseudomonadota > Alphaproteobacteria > RF32 > CAG-239 > CAZU01. Next base: position 20,199 of record CALYBB010000008.1, on the reverse strand, counting down.
CCGGATGTTTTGGCCGCCGAGGCCTTAAATGTCATGAACACCACCGGCAAAGGCATTACCCAGCTTTTTGTTCTGCAAAACGACAAACCCGTCGGCATCATTCATATTCACGACTGCCTGCGCGCCGGAGTAGCTTAAAAGTGCTTGAACCAAAAGAAATAGATAATTATTTTCATGTCGTCAAAAAACAGCCTCCGGCAAAAGAATCAACATGGCGTCATACAAGGTTGGTTACTTTAATAAAGCTGGCGCTTCCGGGATTGGCAGCCGTTTTAGCGGCAACATTGCTAATTTTTCCGTCTCTCAACGACGACATCCGCGAATTCAGCCTTGATTTTGCCATTGGTCAGGGCGATATAGAAAAACTAAATATCGAAAAGACCACCGTTTACATAACCGACGACAAAAACCGCGTCAGCAATTTTGTCGCCCGCCAAATCAATGAAACATCTGCCGGATCTCAAATGTTTAATCTTCTTGAGCCCGAAGCCGTCCTGCCGATGGAAGACGGCGAATGGCTCAGTATCCGGTCGCCACGGGGACTGTATGATCAAAAAACAGCCCTGCTGAACCTCCAAAACAATGTCGAAGGATTTTACAGCGCCGGCATGAACATCCAAACCACGGAAGTTTTTTTTGATTTTAAAAAATCTTTTGGTTATGGTCGCAAACCCGTTACGGGCGAAGGTTTTCTTGGGGAAGTCTCTGCCGAAGGTTTTGAATTTTCCGGCCGTTCAAGTACATTGACTTTTTTGGGAAAGACCAGAATAATAATTGATAAAGAAACGCTGCAAAAGGAACAACCTCATGCTGATTAAACTGACAATCGCCGCCTTTTTTCTCAGTGTCGGCCAAGCGCTTGCCGGCAACATAACTTTGGATGCCGACGGCGGCGTTGAATACCACCAAAAAGAACAAAAGCTGGTAGCGGTCGGCAATGCCCGTGCCTCAAAAGAGGATTTAAGCATCCGTGCCGAAACGCTGGTCGGTTTCTACGATTCTCAAACAAAAAACCGTTTTTCTCGACTGGAAGCATACGAAGACGTTGTTATGAAAACGCCGCGCGCTGATGCCGATGGAGATAGCTTAGTTTATGACATCGCAAACGACACCGCCATCCTCAAAGGCTATCCAGCGCATATCAAAACACCGGATGCCGACATCACCGCCAAAGGAAGCATAACCTACTACCCGACAAAGAAACAAGCTATTGCCCGCGACAACGTCATTGCGGCGGATGCAGAGGGAAACAAAGTCCACGCCGACTTGATGACGGCCTATTTCGCCGACGGCGCTGACGGCAAATTGGTTCTGGATAAGATCGATATTGAGCAAAACGTCAAAATCATCAGCGGCGACACGACTGTCACGGCGCTTCGTGGCACTTATTGGGCGCGGCAGGGTAAAATAAATTTGTTTGACGACGTCGTTATTAACCAAAACGGCAATATTTTAAAAGGCTCAAAAGCCGAAACAGATCTCAACACCGGTATCAGCAAAATGTTGTCCGGCGGCACAAAGGGACGCGTCAGCGGTGTATTCAAAGAGAAGAAAAAGGATTAATTTTCATGACTAATTTTCCGCCCAAAGCCAAACTTGAAGTTTTTAACATCGGCAAGAGATATAAAAAACGCCCTGTTTTGCGCAATGTTTCTTTGTCCGTACGCCGCGGCGAGGCGGTTGGTCTTTTGGGGCCAAACGGCGCCGGCAAAACCACTTGCTTTTATTGTGTTACCGGATTAATCACGCCGGACTACGGTGATGTCCATATCGACGGGCTGGACATCACCAACTTGCCGATGTACCGCAGGGCACGTCTGGGCATTGGTTACCTACCGCAAGAAGCATCAATCTTCCGCACTCTGAGCGTCGAGGACAATATCAAAGCCATTCTGGAAATAGTGATTGACGACGAAAATCGTCGCGAAACCATGCTTGAAGAGCTTTTAAACGAATTTTCAATAGCCCATCTGCGCAAATCTCCTGCTTTGGCTCTATCCGGCGGAGAGCGCCGCCGTCTTGAGATTGCTCGCGCGCTGGCCAGCCAGCCGAACTACATTCTGCTTGACGAACCTTTGGCAGGAATTGACCCGATTGCCGTCGGCGAAATTCGCAGCTTAGTTTCTCAGCTAAAACACCGCGGGCTTGGTGTTTTGATTACCGACCACAACGTCCGCGAAACCTTGGACATCACCGATCGCGCTTATATTCTGCACGGCGGAACGGTTTTGATGGAAGGAACACCGGCCGAGATCGTAGCCAACGAAGAGGTTCGCAAGGTCTATCTGGGCGACAATTTTTCAATGTAGCGGCATAACCAATGGCGCTGACCCCAAAACTTGAAATCAGACAATCCCCGTCCCTGCTTTTGACGCCGCGCCTGCGTCAGGCAATTAGCCTGTTGCAAATGAACAATCTTGAACTAAGCGAGGCTGTCGAGCAAGAGCTGCTGGCCAATCCGCTGCTGGAACGCGAAGACGACCGCCTGACGGAAAAAGGCGATTCTCTCCCTGACACTGCCGCACCAGAGCCGCCGCCCGATGACTCCACAGCCCCTGATCAAGATATTGACAGTGCCGCCGAATTTGACGACTTCGGTTCCGACACCGAGGGATACGAACCTTTTGAAACCGCGGATTGGAGCGACTACGGCCAATCAAAAATCAAACGCGGCGACGATGATTCTTTCGATTTTTTCGAAAAAAAACTCACCCGCAAAAAGTCTCTTTACGACATGCTGGATGAACAAATCAACCAAACTTTCACTGCCGGTTCCGACCGTCTGATTGCCAAAATCTTAAGCGAACGTTTAGACGCCGCGGGCTATTTTCGCGGCGACACCAAAGAACTTGCAACCGGACTAAAAACCTCTCCCGAGCGCCTAAACAGTGTCTTAAGCCGTCTCAAGCAGTTTGAACCCGCCGGCATCTTTGCCGAAAATCTGGCCGAATGCCTAAAAATCCAGCTCCAAGACCGCGGAGCGCTAACAGCCGAAACAAAAACCCTGCTTGACAACCTGCCTCTTTTAGCCGCGCGCCGGTTCAAAGAACTAGCGGCTCTCTGCGGCTGTTCCGTCGAACAAATTTTGTCTGCCGCAGGCACTATCAAAAGCCTAAACCCCAAACCGGCGGCAGATTTTGCAGCCGACCCGCCGTCTTATGTTGTTCCCGATGTTTTCATCCGCCGCAACCGCAACGGCGAATATCGGGTTGAACTCAACAACATGACTCTGCCGCGGCTTTTAATCAACCACGACTACTATACCGAGCTCAAAAAAGACCGTTCAGCGGCGCGTTACCTCAAAGAGAACCTAAGCCACGCCAATTTTCTGATAAAAGCTCTGCGCCAACGTGCAACAACAATTCTCCGTGTTGCGGAAGAGATTGTCCTGCGCCAATACCATTTTTTCGAACAAGGCATTGACCACCTGCGGCCAATGACGCTCAAAGATGTTGCCGGCGCTTTATCATTAAGCGAGAGCACCGTCAGCCGAATAACCGCCGGCAAATACCTTGCGGCGCCCAACGGCCTGTTTGAGCTCAAATATTTCTTTTCGGCCGCTGCCGGCAGCTACATCGGCGAAGATGCCTCAACAACCGTGGTCAAACACAAAATCAAAACCCTGATTGACGCAGAAGATCCGGCGCACATTTTGTCCGACGACAAAATTGTTGAGCTTTTGGAGCACGACGGCATCAAAATTGCCCGCCGTACCGTTGCCAAATACCGCGATGCTTTGGGGATTCCCACTTCCGGAAGCCGCAAGCGCGCCAAACGCTTGCAGCCCTTGGCTGTTCGCTGAAAGATTTGACTTTTATATTGACTTATGTAAAATAAAATAGTATTTGATTGTAACAAACGGAACTGTTTTTTATTCCGTCTTTTAACCGTATTAATTAGTTTATAGGAAGAAATTATGCAAATCACACTCTCAGGCAATCAGGTTGACATCGGGGACAGACTCCGCGGCCATGTAGAAGAAAACGTACTAAATTCCGTCAACAAATATTTTCCGGCGCCAATCAGCTGCGCGGTAAATTTTTCCAAGATCAAAGACGAATTTGTTGCCGAAGTTACGGTTCATCCTGCCAAGAACATTGTGCTGAAGGGCACGGGCACCGCTGGCGATCCATATTCTGCTTTTGACGCCGCCAACGAGCATATTGCCACGCGTCTGCGCCGCCACAAAACCAAGCTGAACGACCACAAAGGCAAGACCGGTTTGGCGGAAATTGCCAATGAAGCTGTTTTTTCCATTGACGAAAGTGCCGACGAAGTTGATATCGGCGATGCGCCTCTGACTATTGCCGAGCTGGAAGCCAACATTCCGGTTTGCACGGTATCTGAGGCAGTGATGTACATGGACTTGAACAATGAATCCGCTCTGATGTTCAAGAACATTGCCACCAACAATTTCAACATGGTTTACCGCCGCAAAGATGGCAACATCGGCTGGGTAGAACCAAAATAACAAAAAGCTAAAAAGAAATGAACATTTCCAATATTTTAACCGAAAAAAACATTTTTCTGGGACTAAAGTCCGGCTCCAAGCGCGAATTTTTGCAAGATCTGGCGCAAAAAGCGGCTGAGATCAGCGGCATCGATGCACTGACGATTTTTGATTCGCTGCTGGAGCGTGAAAATCTTGGCTCGACCGGTTTTGGCGGCGGCACGGCGCTGCCCCACAGCCGTTTCGGCGGGCTGGACAAGGTCTATGCTTTTTTTGCCAAGCCGTCATACCCGCTGGATTTTGACGCGGTTGACAACAAACCGGTTGATCTGGTATTTCTGCTGATGTCTCCCGAAGGCAGCGGCGCCGATCACCTGACGGCGCTGGCGATGTTATCCCGTATCTTAAAAGACGAAAGCACCTGCGGCAAGCTGCGGCGCATGTCCAAAACAACGGAAATTTACGCTCTTCTGAACGAGGCATAAAAGAGCACCGCCATCTTTCCGCCCCGCACTTTTTGCGGGGCTTTTTTTTATTATTCTCGCAAAACAGCCTTTTATTTATCTTTTAGCAATAAATATCTGCTACACTACCCCCATGTTTCACTCTTCAACCGGAAGCTGCCCATGTTTTCAAGCCTCAACCGCAAAATTGTTTACTCAATCCTGAGCCTGTTTTTAATTTCGACACTGGCATTTGCCTTTACCTTTTACGTTGCCTATTCCTCAAAGATCGAAAAAGACCAGCTAGCCTCAATCCAGCGCAACCAGCAATATGCCGACCTCCTATACCGCAACGCCAATCTTATCCGCGAGATTCGCCTGCTGCTAGAACATTACCCCGACATAGACATTTCCTCTGACGACTACAAATACCTAAAGATTCTGGCATACGACACCGCCCAGTCAAATCTCATTGTCAACGAGCAAGCCTCCATTGCCGAGCGTTCGCGAAATTTTGACGAGCAATACCGCACCATCAGCATCGGCATCAAGATCATTGCCTTAGGCGCTGTTTTGTTGTCTTTATTCATCATCTTTTTAGGCTGGCGCATCAACCGGTGGATTCTGGTTCCAATCAACAAAATGTCACAAATATCCGAAGAGATCGGCCGCGGCAACTTTAGCCTGCGGGTTCCCTTGCGCACCGACATCAAACACACCGACGAGCTTGACAATCTTGCCGCCACGCTCAACATCATGCTGGACAACCTGCAAAACACCATGCACGAGATCCGCAACAACGAGAAATTTCTTCAGGCGCTGATCGACAGCATCCCCGACGGCATCCGCGTCATCGACCAAAACTACCGCATTATTGCCGCCAACAAAAACTACTATCGTCAGGCCGGCGTCTCACCAAAAAAGTTTGGATTATGCTATCATGACTCTTTCAAGACCCAATACCCGTGCGACCCCAATCACACGCGTTGCCCGCTGCACGAGATCATAACCGCCGGCAAAACATCCGTCAACACCATCCAGCAATTTAGCCACCACCCCAACCGCCATCTGGCAATCAACGCCGCGCCGTTATTTCTTGACAACCAGCGCCGCTATATTATTGAATCCATCCGCGACTTAAGCGACGATATTGACTTTTCGCATCAGCAAAAACTTTCGTCTTTGGGTTTTTTGTCTTCGTCCATCGCCCACGAGATCAAAAATCAGCTTGGCGCGCTGCGGATGATTATGGAGCACTTTATCGACAAGTACTATGCCGCTGTTTCCGACGACAGCGACGAAAAAAAGACCATCATGCTACTGCATGACGAACTTGTCAAAGCGGTTGATGTTCCCGAGCGCCTGCTCAAGCTCACCCGCGGCGGCAATGCACCCGACACGCCGATTGACTGCGCCGCGGGCATCAACGATGTCTTGAGCATTCTTGATTTTGAGGCCAAGAGCAAAGGCATTACCATCACCTTCCGCCCCACGGAAGAAAACTTCCAAATCACCGGCAGCGAGACCGATTTCCGCATCGCCGTCATCAACATCATCCTCAACGCCATCAAAGCCACGCCGGTCAACGGGAGCATAGACATCAACATCACTCCCGCCGGCAAAAACTTCCAAATCAATTTTGCCGACACCGGCTGCGGCATCGCCAAAGAAGACATCCCCTATATCTTCAACCCGTTTTTCTCCGAAGGACGCCAAAAGAAAGACGGCCGCGGTTCGGGGCTTGGTCTGGCCATAACCAAGTCAATTATCGAAAAATTCGGCGGCTCCGTCAGCGTCATTTCGGCCCCTGGCAAAGGCAGCTGTTTTACGCTGACTTTCCCGCGTGACGGCGAACCTCCGGCGCCAAAACGCCGCAAACGCACAAAAAACTTGCCAAAAAAAAATTCCGGTATTATAAACGACTAAAAATCAAACAATATTTTAAGGAAACACCCTCATGAGTAAAGAAGAACTTTTGGAACTGACCGGCGAAGTTATTGAGAAACTGCCCAACGCCATGTTTCGCGTCCGGCTAGAAAACGGTGTTGAGATTCTGGCGCACACCGCCGGCAAAATGCGCAAGTTCCGCATTCGGGTTATGGTTGGCGACAAAGTCGATATCGAGATGACACCCTACGACCTCACCAAGGGGCGCATCACTTTCCGCCACAAGGACTGACTTTTTTGCACAAAAAAGGCTCCGCCGCAAAACGGAGCCTCTTTTTTTTAATCTCTGCCGGCCGCAACTACCAAGCGTCATTATACCCGAGCTGCGGATCATTAAGCTTCTCCATATAAGTGTCTGTTTTTTGGGTCTTAAAACCGTTTATCTGATCATAATAATCGACATAGCCTCCCCACTTGTTTTCTGGGCTAACACTACCACCGCGATCAAAATAGCAATAGACATTGGCTACCCCCATCATCTCGCCGCCATAAACCGGAAACAGATTCCAATAGACCTTGTCTTCTTTGCCCCAATCTTTCTTTACAAACAATTTATCCATCACTGCATCAAACTGCCCAGGCCGATAGAGGAACCCCATAATGGCATGCCATCCTTGGAAATCACCTTTATTAGGCTGAACCGAGGTATTCAACCATGTGTTAGTCTGAAAAGTCATCGGATATCCACCGCCGTTGAAAGAAATAGAATGCTCACCTGTCCCAGTATGTACGATTCCCCATCTCTCAGAATTTATAAGAGCTTTTTCAGGATTAGTCTGTTTCCAAAGTTTTACATTAAATTTCTTTTCGACGCCTTCAAAAAGCACAGCGTCTTGCAGTTCAGCAGGATCAACAACATAATAAACCTCAGACATTCGCCAACGGATCGGGTTCATTGTAATAACCTTGGCATAATTCGGCGGACACAGCGGCGCCGGCACAAAACCCATCCACGGCGAGGCTATGCAGCTATTGTCGGTACAATCTTTCGGAACAGAAGTAATCTTCCCACCCGAAGGTGTTTTACTCATCCAATCAAATATACCGGCGCCATCTTCATTATCATAGGTATTATCCACAATATAAATACCTTTATTGATAAAATCCGGCAAAATATCGCTCAGGCGCGCGCCGCCGCGGCTGGCCAGCTTAATATCATTCATCACCGAGGTATAAGCCGGATTAACCTGAAAATAGTCATAAGGTTTCGAAGCGTTACCGGTGCCAGAAAGACCTTTAGCCGCAAAACCCGTATTGGTTGGATACTTCACATCGCTGACCAACCTTCTGGCCCGGATGAAACCGCCTTCATTGTCCGAAGATGTCGGCGCGGCCACCTCAATAATTCCCTTGCGGCTGATGGCCACTTTAGAATTTTCCGGCAAGATACTCCCAGTCGTGCTGTTATTCACCACACTGTCTTTTCCGGCAATAGTTTCGTTTTCTCCGGCAAAAGCCATACCATATTCGTCAACAACAACGTTTTTGCTGTTCAAATCCAGCTCCCCATCTTCCAAATATAACGAATACGGATCGGTGCCAACGTCTTTGTTTTCAAACCCGACTTTACCGGCATCAGCAACAACTTTTGCCACTTCGCTGCCCTCTCTTCCGACACCGATAAAAACAGAGCCTTCCTCCAATTTAACTCGCGATTTTACACTAGTAACGTATCCTATGTTCTCCAAAACAACACTAGGTGCTGCTTTATCCATCATCAACTTAGCGGTGGGACCCTTCAAAAGCAGCGACGAGCTGTTAACCGTTAATCCGACTCTTCGATTTTCATCCTCTTCATACTTGAACCCAAAAAACGATTCGGAGTTATCAATATTAATCTTATTGCTCACATCATCAAGCTCACCACCAACCGAAAAATTATTCTTATTAATTCTTACCTCAGAATTATTGGCGAACAAATTGGCATTATCTTCTGTATCACCTCCGACCCAAAGAGCTCCATTATTAATTGTTGCACCCACACCTGCTTGCAATACAATATCATCACCAGCAACTTTAACCCCTTTGTTAGCGAGCAACCAATCAGCCTGAACGTTAGATTCCTCACCTTCAGGAGGCTTTACATAAATATTACCACCTGTAATATACAAATCATTGTTTATTGTCACTCGATCTTGAAACGTCGTAGGACCCACAATGGTATTCCCCGATTGAGCAACTGTTATACTGTTGCCGCCGGAAGCAATAGTAACACGGTCGCCGCCGGAAACACTAACGACATCTCCAGCCTCAACACTAACATTCTGATCACCCTTAACCGTTACGTTAGTGCCGCCGATGGTCGTATCTCCATCAGCATCCATATTAATATTTCCACTGGCATCGACCGTAAAATCTCCCGGAGTAAAAGATACGTCTCCGCCCGACTGCGTCAAATTACCCGTAATCGTCGTATCACCGAGTTGTGTCGCGCCGCTGACAGTAAGCCCACTTGAAAATATTGCATCTCCCAAAACCTCCAACGCACCTTTCAAATTAGTGGATCCGGTAACAATCAGATTATTAGGCTCGCCTTCTTTACCAATGGTAATTGTGCCCCCTGAACCCCCTTGCGCAATCAAATTCGCCAACCCGCGCACATCATGTCCGTCCATATACAGGGTCGTTTGCATGGTGTTTTTGTCAATATTGCCGCCGTCGTCCACCCGATACAAAACTTCGTCCGAGTTCACATCACCCTGCACCGAGCTGATAGCCTCGTTGGAAATCACCACCAAACTGCCGTCTTTAGCCCCGACAGAACCAAACCCATAATCATCCGCATTGGCTTCCCATGTTCCCTGCACGCCGGAGATCGTATACTGCGGCGTATCATCCGGTCCGGTCGTGCCGCTGCGGCGGAGCACACCGCCGTTAACCCCGATCATCGAGGCAATTTTTGACGACCGCATCATCGTCAGGTCATCGCGCAGCGGCGCCAAAACCGCCGTCGTATAAATATGATGATCATTGCCGTTCTTATCCTGCACCGTCCGCCTGCGCACCGATATCTTAAAATCATCAAACAACCGTGTCTGCTGCGTATCAAAACCATAGGGCAGATATTTTTCCAGCTTTTCCAGATCCGCGTCGGTCAGCTCAAACATGTCGCCCGAATACGCCTCGCCCACTTCGTTATAATTGTCTTTGATATAGTCATCCACCGCGCTCGACATCATCCGCATCTGCGTGGCAACATTAATATCCTGCAATTCAGTGGTTCTTTCCGCCGCTTTACGATACAAAATAGGCGTTACCATGGTAATCAGCCCCAGCATGGCCAGCGCCTCAACCATCATACTACCTTTCTGAACACTGCTTCTAAGCCCGCGTTTACTCATCTCGCCCTCCTTACTGCCACGACATAAACATCAAACATGCTTCATAATCTTCTAGGCAGTTCCTGATTGTATATCCCACTATTGCCCCATCATCCGCCACCGGCTGCGGCACTTCATAGCGGGTTCCCTCGTAGTTGATAACCGCAAGCGGATTATCCCCTTTAACCGCATAACCCACCATCTCCTTAACCACAAACTGCTTCCGCAGCGCCTGCATAAAATCGGCCGACGGCATAACAACTCCGTCATTCACCACCCGCCACCGTTCCGGTATCGGACCATAGGTTACCAACAGCCGCTGGACCCTGTTTTCGTCCGTCTTAACACACGCATCCTCGCCGGTTCTGACCATAGTCATATCCTTGTCCATGCAGTAGATCGCCGTAACATATTCCCGACTATTGACAAACCCAAACGGCACATAATCATCCAGCACATCGTCGCTGATCTGCCCGCTGCTGTAGCCGACCGTCCGCTCTCCGTCTTCTCCTGCCTCAACATACGGATAAGCATTCTCCCGCATGTACAAAATCCCCGCTTCGTGCTTGGCCGTCATCTGCGACAACCGCGCCTGAGCCACCGGAACCGTCACCATCTCCTGCGTATCCTGACGGATCGGCAAAACATAAGCGGCAAGCATTGCCAAAAACGTTGTCAAAACGACCCATACATACATCGCTGCGAATCCTTCTGCATTATTCTCATTTGAGTATAACACACAAATTGTTTCATTTGTGTTAAATTATCTGTTTTCCCGTATATTTTTATCAAAACATTTAATAACTGACAAATTTGCGTTTATTTATAAAAATAATCGGCTAAAATAGCTTCCAAAGCTGGAAATAACTCTAAAAAAATGGCGGTAATCTCGGTATGATTGACGACAAAGACCTTGAGGAAGAAGAACAACCCGTTGAAAATACGCACCAAAAGCGCAAAAAAATTATGGTTTTGCTGCTGCCGTTGCTGATTGTCATCGGCATCTCGGTCGGCATCTTTTTTGCAATGAACAACAAATACGATTCTCTCCGTGGCTCTTATGACATCATCCAGTACGACAAAAACAACGACGACAGCGTTACCGTTTTTTATGACCTTCCGGAATTTAAGGCCTCGCTTGACGGCAAAGACGCCCCCCGCGAACTCAGGCTCAAAATTACGCTGGAGCTCTCAAGCATCGAAGACCTCAAAATGGTCGAGGTTCTAACCCCCAGACTGACCGACGCCATGCTCGGACATATCGTTGAGCTCCGTGCTGACGAAGTCGAAGGTTCTTCCGGTCTCTATTGGCTCAAAGAAGAGCTGTTGTACCGTTTCAATCTGGTGGCCAGTCCGGTCAAAATCACCGGTCTGAATTTCAGCGTGTTTGAATTGCAAAAATAAGGACAAACAAAGTGGTAGACGAAAAAGAAAACATCACCGAAACTGAAACGCAGGATCCTCAGGACTCAAAGGTTCTCAACCAAGAAGAAATTGACTCCATTCTTGGTTATGGCACCGCGGCAGACGATGTTTTAACCCAAAAAAACGGCGTACAGGCTATCTTGAACTCCAACATGGTCTCTTACGAACGGCTGCCGATGCTGGAAATCGTCTTTGACCGGCTGATCAGGCTTATGGCGACTTCCTTGCGCAACTTTACTCAAGACAATGTCGAAGTCTCGCTCGATTCGATCGAATCAATGCGCTTCGGCGAATATATCGATTCGCTTACTCTGCCGACGCTCCTGAGTGTCTTTAAGGCAGAAGAATGGGACAACTACTGCCTGATGTCTCTTGACAGCGCCCTAATCTATTCCATGGTCGATGTTTTGCTCGGCGGCCGGCGCGGAACCGCCGCCATGCGGATCGAAGGCCGTCCCTACACCACCATTGAGCTTAACATCGTCAAAGAAATCATCCAGCTCATTCTGGCCGATTTATCCACGGCTTTTGACCCGATAACTTCTGTCGGTTTCATCTTCGACCGGCTGGAGACCAACCCGCGTTTTGCCACCATCACCCGTATGTCCAACGCCGTTATCGTCGCGCACCTGCGCATCGATATGGAAGACCGCGGCGGCCGTATCGACCTGATGATCCCCTACGCCACGCTGGAACCGGTGCGCGAACTCTTGTTGCAAATGTTTATGGGCGAGCGTTTCGGCCGCGACACAATATGGGAAAACCACCTCATGACACAACTGTGGGAAACCAATGTAGACATTCATGCCGTCTTAAAAGAAACCGAAGCGCGCTTAAGCGATGTTTCCTCATGGCAAAAAGGCTCTTTTCTGCCGCTTGACGTCGCCCCTCAAGATCAAATAACCGTCCTTTGCGGCGATGTCCCGCTGTTTAAGGGTTCCATGGGGCGCCACGAAGAACATGTCGTCGTCAGAATAGAGGGAAAGGCAGAAAAAAATGGCTAATCTCGAACTCATTATCAACCTGATTGTCATCGCTCTCTTGATCCCGATGATCGTTTATGCCTACAATCTCAACAAAAGCCTCAACGCCCTGCGCCAAAACCAAAAAAGTCTGGCGCAGCTGGTCGCCGCCTTAAACGAAGCCACTTTTAAGGCCGAAAACTCCATCCCTAAGCTAAAAACAGCCACCGAACACTCTTCCGAGGGTCTGAAAGAAGTTGTCGACAGCGCCAAAGAGCTCAAAAACGACTTGCTCTTTATCAACGAACGCGCCGATTCTCTGGCCGACCGGCTCGAAAATGTCATCAGCACCTCGCGCAGCATCAAAACGCCTGCGGCCGACAACACCATGCCGCCGGCCGGACAAGACCCCGCGACCGACCGCGCCGCCGCCGAGCTCGAACTCTTAAAAGCCCTAAGATCTATCAAATAGAGGAAATCAGATGTCTAAAACAAAAATCAAAATCCGCCTGCTTCCGATATTTATTTTTGTGGCTGTTTTATCTTTAAGCATCAAAATAACCAATGTTTTTGATCGCTACCAAAAGGTCGAAAACAAAAAAATCAGCATCTCCGCCAGCCATGCCCTCGCAGAAGAACAGCTGGACAAAGAAACCGCCGAACTAACCGATGTTTTGGATAAAGAAACCTCGCCGGCCAACGCATCAAAAGCCAAGAGTTCCGCTTTTACCGACTCTGAAATAATGATTCTGCAAGAGCTGGCCGAACGCCGCGAAGCGCTGGATGTCCGTGCCAAAGAAATCGACAAGCGCGCCATTCAGCTCAAAGTTGCCGAAACCGAAATCGACAAAAAACTCCGGCAGCTCAAAGAATATGAAGAACGCCTGAACAAACTCATCAACCAATACACCGAGAAAGAAAAACAAAATATCGATTCGCTGGTCAAACTTTATACTTCCATGAAACCTAAAGATGCGGCGCGTATTTTCAACACCATGGATATTGAGATCACCGTTGCCATCTTTAAGGGCATGAAACCGTCCGCTTCTTCGGCCATCCTTTCGCAGATGAACGCCGAAAAAGCACAGGCCATCACCGCCGAGCTGATCGGCAACAACATTTAACAGGAATTAAAGCAAAACAAAAGTGAAAACGACCCGAAAAATATTTGCCTTATTGTTGCTGTCCGGCTTTTTTGCCGGCGGGTGGATTTTTTCGGCCGTCGGCCAAGAAATCGATGCCGACATCACTGCCCTCCGCATTGATGATTCATCGGCTCTCAAGCCTCTGCCGGAAGGCGAAGCATCGTTGTTTAATAACGATCCTCTGCCGCCAAAAGACCAAATCGCCAGCTTGCGTTTTGTCTGGAGCAACCCGGTCAATGCCGCCGCTTTTGAACGCAATGGCAAGATATGGATGGTTTTTGACCGCCCAAACCGCCTCGATACCGCAACGCTCAAAAAAGAGGCCGGCGCCTTGGCCGAAGAAATTTATACACTTCCGCACCCCGGTGGCACCATTGTCATCATCCGCCCCGCGCCAAATGTCAAATACGCCCTCCGCAAAGAAGGCTTATTGTGGATTCTCGACCTCTATAGCGGAAAAGCACCGCAGTTCCAAACCCAAAACCTGACAATCTTTACCCAGTATGACAGCCTCAAACAGTCATATCTGTTCATTCCCAGCAACCAAACCGGCAATATTTTGTCGATTATTGACCCCGAGATCGGCGACATCATCTCAATCTCAACCACATCAACGCTGGGGCTGGGCTTTAACAGCGCCTATCGCTATCCGGATTTTGATATTCTGCCGGCATCCCAAGGTCTGGCTTTTGTCATAAATGCGCCGGACATTGTCCTAAACCGCGGCAATTCGGGCATCACCCTAAAAGCCATCGGCCGCAGCCTTAACATCACCAGCGACCTTGATTTTCTGAAGCGCAATCAACGGCAGATTAATTACGACAAAGACACCGCCCATATGAACGCCTTTAACCTGCAAATATCTCAAGATCTGGTCAACAAAAAATTTACCGAAGTCATCGATAAATTCAAAAAAGAAATTCTGACCGCGCCGCTGGATCAAAAAAACAATTTGCGCCTAAAGCTGGCGCAATACTACGTCTACAACGGCCTCGGAACCAATGCGCTCTATATCCTAAACCAAATGCGCAACCTCAACCTTCCCGAGATTAAGACAGACCATTTCCGCGCCTTATCCGGTATTGCCAATTTTCTGGCACACCGTTATGACGAAGCCATCAGGGATTTTTCCTCAGGCGGAATTCCCGACAGCGCCGAGGGCACTTTTTGGCGCACAATCGCTCAAAGCGCCTCAAAGTACAACGAAAAAAACAACGCAATTATTTTTGCCCATATTTCATTAATGCGCGACTACCCTCAGGCAATTAAAGACGAAGTAGCCATCATTGCCGCCCGCAATGCCATAGCAACGGGAGACGACTTGTCTTCACAAAACTTTATCGACATCCTAAACTCCGTTCCCAATCGGCTGCGCGACCTAACACCCCAA
The DNA here is from genome assembly GCA_944393715.1 of uncultured Alphaproteobacteria bacterium. Classification (GTDB taxonomy): domain Bacteria; phylum Pseudomonadota; class Alphaproteobacteria; order RF32; family CAG-239; genus CAZU01. Next base: position 5,117 of record CALYBB010000008.1, on the reverse strand, counting down.
ATAATATATTTAACAGCACAGCGGCTCGAGATGCAGGGCTATATTCGTAATGCCGTCAAAGAATATCAAAAACTGCTGACCTCAAATTCCGCCATGTTTTCGGCCTATGCGCGGCTGCATCATACCATTTTGAGTCAGATGGTCAACTTCATCGATGCCCAAGAAGCCATCAACGAGCTGGAAAAACTGCGTTTTGCGTGGGGCGAAAAAGAGTTTAAAATCCGCCTTTTGAATCATCTGGCAGACCTTTATCTGAAAGACAAAGATTATTATAACGCCCTGCGTATTCTCAACGAAGAAGGCTTTTTGGTCGATAACGAGCAAAAAAAGATTATTGCCGGCAAGATGGTCAAAATCTTTGAGGACATCTTTATCGGCAACCATGCCGACGAAAACTTATCGCCGATCAAATCTTTGGCATTATACCAAGATTTCAAATGGGTAGCCGAGATCAGCCCACATCATAACATGATCTTGCAAAAGCTGTCGGATCGTTTGGTCGCGGTTGATCTTCTGCCTCGGGCTCAGATGCTGCTTCTGTCACTGCTGCAAAAACAAGATCTGACACCGGATAACCGTGCGCGCGTAGGCTCCAGACTGGCTATTATCTACTTGTTTGAAAACAAACCTCAAGATGCCTTGGATATGCTAAAAATTACCGATTCCCCCAACCTTACCTCGGCAACAATCAACCCGCGGCGCATCATCGCCGCCCGCGCTTTTTCTGCGCTCAACCGCCCCGACGAAGCTCTAAAACTTCTAAACAATGACATGAGCCCAAACGCCCTTCTGCACCGCTTTGAAATTTATTGGAATGCCGGCGACTGGGATAACGCCTCCAACACCATAAAATATCTTATCAAAGAGCCTGTTCCGGGGCAAAAAATCTCTCGCGACCAAATCAATTATATCCTTGACTGGGCAACCACCTTAAAACAGGCCGGCAAAGAAACCGTTCTGGTTCGTTTGCGCAACAAATTTGCCCCTTATTTTAAAGACACGCCTTTTGAAAGTGCTTTCAATGTCCTGACCAGTCATTTGGAAAAAGAAGAAGTCGATCTCAAAAATATCAATGGCGTTATCAACGATATTCAAAACTTTAACAATTTTTCTAAATTCTATACAGAATCTCTAAAAGAAAACGATTTGGAATAACAATGGAAAGCATCTTTAAACTGCATTCCCCCTTTGCCCCCGCCGGAGACCAGCCTCAGGCTATTAAAGAATTAACCGAAGGTCTGAACAACGGCATTAAGGATCAGGTTTTGCTCGGCGTTACCGGTTCCGGCAAAACCTATACCATGGCCAAAATCATTGAAGAAACCTCGCGGCCGGCGTTGATTATGGCGCCTAACAAAACTCTGGCAGCCCAGCTCTATACCGAAATGAAGGAATTTTTTCCTGAAAATCACGTTGAATATTTTGTTTCTTACTATGATTATTACCAGCCGGAAGCCTATGTTCCCAAAACCGACACCTACATTGAAAAAGATTCCGCCATCAACGAACAAATTGACCGTATGCGCAACTCGGCCACCCGTTCGCTGCTGGAAAGCCGCGATGTAATTATCGTCGCCTCTGTATCCTGCATTTATGGCTTGGGCGATGTTGAATCCTATTCAGCCATGACACTGCCGTTCAAAGTCGGCGACACAATCAGCCCAAAAGAAATTTACCAACGGCTGACAGAGCTGCAATATGTCCGCAACCAACAAAATTTTGTTCGGTCAACATTTCGTGTCCGCGGCGACACGCTGGATATTTTTCCCGCCCACTATGAAGACCGCGGTTGGCGCATATCATTTTTCGGCGACGAAATTGAAAAAATTGACGAGATTGATTCCCTTACCGGCAAAAAAACCGCCTCACTGCAACAGGTAACCGTTTATCCGGCCAACCATTACGTAACACCACGACCGGCCGTTTCACAGGCCATTGCCGGCATCCGCAAAGAACTGAAAGAACAGATTAAAGCTTTTACTGAAGAAAACAAACTGTTGGAAGCCCAGCGCATTGAGCAGCGCACCCGTTTTGACCTAGAAATGTTGGAAGCCACCGGCCATTGCAAAGGCATTGAAAACTATTCGCGTTACCTGACCGGTCGCGCCCCCGGAGAACCGCCGCCGACTTTGTTTGAATACTTGCCGCAAGACAGTATTCTGTTTATCGATGAAAGCCATGTTTCAGTCCCTCAAATCGGAGGCATGTACCGCGGCGACTACAACCGCAAATCCACTCTGGCGCAATATGGTTTTCGCTTACCCTCCTGTGTCGATAACCGCCCGCTCAAATTTAACGAATGGAACCGCATGCGCGGCCAAACAATCTTTGTTTCCGCCACCCCAGGCGACTGGGAACTTGAGCAAAGCGGCGGAACCTTCACCGAACAGATCATCCGCCCGACTGGACTGACCGACCCTCTTTGTATCATTCGTCCGGTAGAAAACCAGATTGACGACCTGATGCACGAATGCAAACAAGTCGTTGCCAAAGGCAATCGTGTTTTGGTCACGACGCTGACCAAAAAAATGGCCGAAGATTTAACCGAATATCTCAATGAAAACGGCATCAAAGTCCGATACCTGCACTCAGACATCGATACATTAGAACGCATTGAAATTATCCGTGATCTGCGCTTGGGTGTTTTTGATGTCTTGGTCGGCATCAATCTGTTGCGCGAAGGGCTGGATATCCCCGAATGTTCGCTGGTAGCTATTTTAGACGCCGACAAAGAAGGTTTTCTGCGTTCGTCCCGTTCGTTAATCCAAACCATCGGCCGTGCTGCCCGCAATGCTGAAGGTCGAGTTATTTTGTACGCCGATACCGTAACCGGTTCCATGAAAACCGCACTGGACGAAACCGAACGCCGTCGCAAAAAACAAATCGAATACAACATCAGTCACGGCATCACGCCGCAAACCATCAAGAAAAAAGTCTCCGGCATCATGGAAGAAATGACCGCTAAGGAAGCCGCCACACATGAAGACGAGACCGTTCTGCTCAAAGACTTTGACAAAAAGATGCGTGAATACAACAAACTAATGCAGCAAGCCGCCGCAGACCTTGATTTCGAAACAGCCATCCTCTACCGCGACAAGATCAAAAAGCTTGAAGAAACTTACCTCAAAAACTAACCTGATTTAGCTCAAAAAAAGTCCTTTCCGGCAAAGCAAAGCTATTCCGGAAAGGACAAACAGAATCAACCGTTATATTTTCGCTTTTCGTTCAAAAAAACGACCATTCCCACCGGTATTGACAAAGCATAACACAAAGTGGCAATTCCGAGCGTCAACCACGGCTGCGAGATAACAAAACTTGCAAACAACACCACCACCAGTATTATCGGCAAAAACAAATAAGATGGAATTTTAAGTCTTTTGGTCGAAAATGTCGGTATCCGGCTGACCATTAAAAATGTTACCAACACTAACAAAATAGCGCAAAAAGCATTAGAACGGATCAGCCAATTCCAGCTCGGAAAATCAAACGAGATCATAATTGGCATCATCGCCAAAGCCGCCGCTGCCGGCGCCGGAACACCGACAAAAAAGTGATTCCAATATTCCGGTTGTGGCTCTTCGTCCAACATGGTATTAAACCGCGCCAACCGCATGGCCATCCCAATAGACATCAACAAACAGAAAAACCAGCCGAACTTTGGCAGATCAAACAGAGTCCACTGATACAGCAATATTGACGGTGCGACCCCGAAACTGACAAAATCGGACAATGAATCCAGCTCAGCGCCGAATTTGGTCGAACCTTTGAGCATTCGCGCAACACGCCCGTCCAATAGATCAAAGAACGCCGCAATAAACACACACAACACCGCCTTCGCCCAATCAGCCTGAATGGAATAACGAATTGAGGTAACACCGGCACACAAAGCCAACAGTGTTACGATATTTGGCGCAATTTTGCGAAACGGCAGCGATGTCAGCTTCTGCCGTGACAATTGCAGCTTTTGGTTAATCTTTTCCATTATCTGATCACTCCGTTAACGGCCTTTCTTCCATCAGTCAAATTGGCAATAATCGTTTCACCGGCCACCATTGTCTGCCCCAAAGCCACCTGCGGCTCAACACCTTCCGGCAGATAAACATCCAGCCTCGAGCCAAAGCGGATCATACCAAAACGCTCGCCAGCTTTATATTCCTGTCCGATTTGAGCCTTGCAAACGATTCGTCTGGCCACCAGTCCGGCAATTTGCACAAAGCACAAATCTTTGCCGCTTTTGGTCTTCATCGCCAACAGCTGGCGTTCATTATCCTTGCTGGCCTTATCCAACGTAGCATTCAAAAACTTCCCCGGAACATAAACCGCATTGGTAATTTTACCTTCGACCGGCACACGATTGACATGCACATTAAACACGCTCATAAAAATGCTGACACGCGTAAATTTGGCTTCTCCCATATTCAACTCTTCCGGCGCTGGAACTTCCGCAATCATCTGCACCACGCCGTCTGCCGGAGAAACAACGACATTGTCGATTTCCGGCGTAACCCGTTGCGGATCGCGAAAGAAATAATAACACCAAACCGTCAAAACCAAACCAATAAGTCCTAGCGGCTCCCAGATAATTGCCAGTAACGCTGTTACTGCCGCAAAAATACCGACAAACCGCCACCCTTCCGGATTAATATTCGGAAAAACATAGTCTTTCCAAGATATATCAAAAGTTTTTGTCATTTCATATTCCTTCATATTGTTTTCCGGAACCGAACCGTGACGCTGTCATCTGCCGTCCGGCCGAAAAAATTAATGTCATAACAGAAAACACCAAAGCATATTTTGCGCCAAAACACAACAATAAAATGCCTTATACTCCAAATGATACCCGAAAAAAATAATTTTTGTGTTGAATTTATAAAAGAGTCAATGTATAAAAAAGCGTTGATGAGTAAATGCACCTATGGCGGAACAGGTAGACGCTGCAGACTTAAAATCTGTTGGGAGCAATCCCGTGCCAGTTCGATTCTGGCTAGGTGCACCATTTTTGAATTGGCGCCGGTTAAGGTGCTTTTTTGCTATATAAACTAAGCTTTCCAGCCAGTCCGATTTTTGAAGTTTTGAAAACGGCATTTTTCGTAAAATTATCGGACTTTTAGCTAAAA
>CALYBB010000007.1 GCA_944393715.1 uncultured Alphaproteobacteria bacterium | reverse complement strand
TTTAATGAGACGCGCAGCCATCAGTTTACGGTCGCCGGCAAAGATATGGGCGCGCAGGCCTTGGGGTTGACGACACTTGATTGGCAGACGCAGGGGGATATTGCCCGAAGCCTGAATGAGATTGCGGCAGCGTTGAACAGTATTCGCAATTTTCAGGCGGAGTTGGGTAATAATTACAGCATTATTCAGACGCGACAGGATTTCACCGAGGCATTGGCGGAAGTTTTGGAGACCGGCGCGGATGATTTGACTTTGGCGGATATGAATGAGGAATCGGCCAATTATTTAATGCTTCAAACCAGACAACAGCTAGCGGTTAATTCGCTTTCGCTTGCGGCGCAATCGGCACAGAGTATTTTGAGTGTGTTTTAAGATTTAAAAATCCTGTCATCCTACCTCGGGAAGTATGCTTGTCATTTAAAACTGTCACCCCGCCTTGGGAAACATTCTTCCCGAGGCTAAGGGGTCTTCTACTGTTTATAATAATTTGAAGATGCCTGAGCCTTGCCAAGAATGCTTGGCAAGGCGGCATGACATTATAGGGGTGTTCGGCGGCATGACATTCTTTTTACCGTCATCCTTTTTTTTCTTGTCATCCTGAGCCCCTTTCTTGTCATCCTGAGCACCTTTTCACTGTCATCCTGAGCGGAGCGAAGGATCTCCCTTAGATTCTTCGGGACTTTCGTCCCTCAGAATGACAGAAAAAGAAAAGATCAGAATGACAAGAAAAGAAACATTCCTCAGAATGACAGAAAAAGAAATGCTCCTCAGAATGACATTAAGATTTAAACTGTCATTCCTCCGAGGCTTTAGGCACACCCAAACATTGTCATGCCGCCGAGGCCTTTGGCCGAGGATCAGGAATCTTCTACTGTTTTTGATATAAGCGGAAGACCCCTTAGCCTCGGGAAGAATGTTTCCCAAGGCGGGGTGACAGGTTTAAATAAGAGGAATGCCTGCCTAACGGAACGATGACAGGTTTAAATAGCAAGGCGGCATGACAAGGAAGGGAAAGGATGATTGGAAAGAAAAGGGGGCTTTAGCTATTTATGGCTTTGATGCGGTAGATTTCTTCGATAACATCGTCATCATCCCATTCAATGGCGCCGTTAATGCGTCCAATTTCCATGGATTGCCGATCAATCAGCACGGTATGTGGCGATGTAAAAATTCCAAATTGTCCGGCCAGCTGTGCATCGCGGTCAACAAAAAATTCGACGTCATCGGCGCCATAGCGGTTGAGGAAGTTTTTTTGTTCTTCCGGTGTAATCCAGTCTTTTTCCGGAGAAACTAAAATAACTTTAATGTTTTCACCACGGGTTTTGTTGACAAAAGCATCCAGATTATCTAACTCTCGAATACAGGGAATGCAAGTCTTTGACCAAAAGACAATAATTAAAAAATCACCAGCAAAATCTTTTAGGCTGTGCGCCTGACCATAGGGCGTATAAATGGGCGTTTCCGGTGCTTTGCGCGAGTAGGCAAACAAATTGACGCTCTTGGCATCAACTGTTTGGACGCTCAAAACGAACAGAAACAAAAATATAAAAGCCTTTTTTAACATTTCTTTTGCATAACTTAAATTTTGCTTAACCCTTGGTTGTTTATATGTATACTATATAAGCAAACAGGTAAAGGAATGGTATATGCAAAAAATATTTATATTTTTTATGCTGGTTGTTGCTATGGCTGTTTTGACCGGCTGCGGCAAAGCGGCTAATCCGGTTCCGTATTCGGATTATCCGCGCACATATCCGGCGGCTAAATAGCGAAAGGGATGAAGATGGCTGTAGAAAATATTGATAACGAAATGATACCTTATGTCGAATTTGCCGACAATGCCAATGAAAGAACGCCTTGCGTGCTGGTGTTGGATTGTTCCGGTTCGATGCGGGGGGAGCCGATAAAACAGCTTAATGCCGGACTCAAAGCGCTGGAGCAAGAATTGAAGGACGATATTGATGCGTCATCGCGAGTGCAACTTTTGATTATTAAGGCTTTTGGCAAAGATGAGGCTGTTATTTCGTCGGATTGGGTCGATGCAATGAATTTTGAGGCGCCGGAGATGGAAGCCGGCGGTTTGACTCCGCTGGGTAAAGCTATGGAATTGGCGCTGAAGAAAATTGAAGATCAAAAAAGCCTTTATGACAGCTGCGGCATTACTTCTAAACGTCCGTGGATATTTCTTATCAGTGATGGCGAACCGACGGATTATGACTGGGAAATCGTGGCTAAAAAATGCCGCGAAGCACAACAAAATAAGAAAGTGGTTATTCATGCCGTCGGGACACAGGGTGCTAATTTGGACAAGCTGGCAAAGTTTTCGATTAATCCGCCAAAACGCCTGAGCGGGTTGAGGTTTACCGAATTTTTCCTGTGGCTTAGCCGCAGTGTTTCGTGTGTGTCGCGTGCGGCACCTAATGCTCCGGATTTGCTGGAAGATACGGGCGAGTGGGATGACGAATAAATCTCGCCATATGAAGATTGTTGCCGCCAGTGTAACGGGACAGTTGCACGCGAGTCAAAATCTGCCGTGTCAGGATTATTATCATTATGCAACGGCGCGTAATTTGGTGGCGGTGGTTTCGGACGGCGCCGGATCAGCAAAATACGGCAAAATAGGCGCCAGAGTTTTGTGTCGGACACTTTGTGATTTGCTGAAAAATGCCGATTTTGAAGATATTGAGGATGCTGTTGTTCATGCGGTTTTAGTGGTTCGGCAAAAATTGATGCTGCACCGCTTGAATAAAACCAAAGATGATCGGGGGTTGGCGCCGTTTGCGGCAACTTTGGTCGGCGTGGTGTATAATAAAAACCGCGGTGTGTTTTTTCATATTGGCGACGGCGCGGCTTTGTCGCTGCACGATGATGATGCGTTTATTGCTTCGCGGCCGGAAAACGGCAGTTTTTCCTGCGAAACTTTTTTCTTTACTCAACTGGCTTGGCGGGAGAATCTGCGGTTTACGAAAATTGATGAGGCCAAAAGTATTTTGCTGATGTCTGACGGGCTGACATCATTTGCGTTTCAGCCTGATTTTCGAGATATTGAGCGCAATTTTGTTAATCCGATTAACCAGTTTTTGCAAAAGGAGGAAAGCTTGATCAAGGCTCGCAAAGCATTGAGCAACACCTTGAATACGCCACGGGCGCAAAAGCTTAATCCTGATGATAAGACATTGGTTTGGATAAAGGTTTCGTGAAATGGCGGAGAAAAAGCAGGTCTATAATGCCGTTTTTGCCGACGGTTCGTACGGTAGGGTGGCGTTGGGAAAATTGATTAACAAGGGCGGCGCGTCAGGCAAAATTTATTTGGTTGAAGGGCGGCCAGAGAGCGTGATTAAAATTTTTCACCATACCGAAAAATCTGCTACTAATCGTCAAAAACTACAGGCAATGTTATTAAACAAGCCTAATTTTCGGCCGGTTGAGGCTAATGGGGTCGAGTATATTCAGATTGCTTGGCCGGAAGCGATTTTGGATGATGAAAAAGGGTTTTGCGTCGGGTATATGATGCCGCTGATTAATATGGATGCGGCGGTGTCGCTTGATCATTTGATGCAAAAGGCTATTCGTAAAAAACTCGGGCTTTCGGAAAAATATGCTTATCGGATTTTTGCGGCGTATAATGTTGCTTCTATGGTAACGGCACTGCATAAATGCGGGCATTATATTATTGATTTGAAACCGTCAAATTTGTCGGTTTATAAGGATAATATGTTGGTGGCGGTGGTTGATTGCGACGGTTTTTCAATTAAAGGCGAAAAAACGCGATATCCGGCCGAGTTTGTCAGTGAAGAATATATTTATCCTGAAGGAATGAGTCAGTCTTGTGAGGAAATGGGCGAAGAGCAAGATAAATTTGCACTGGCGGTGATTATTTTTCGGCTGCTGAACAACGGAATACATCCTTTTTCCGGCGCACCGAAAGATACGACGGCACCGATGCTGACCATTCAGGAAAGAATTGAGCAGTATCATTATGCGTACGGTTTGTGGCCGGATAAATATCAGTATCCGCATCCATATAGTATTCATGAATATTTTAACAAAGAAACGCTGGAGTTGTTTGAACGCGCATTTGTCAAAGACGGCCAGAGACCATCGGCGTATGAGTGGCAGGAACATTTGTGGAAGTTGATGCATGGTTTGAAACAATGCAAAAATGATCCGAATCATGTTTATTTTACTTCTAAAGGCTGCGGCTTATGTTCTATTGAGAGTAAGTTTAATAAAGATTTGTCGGTTATAAAAAAGCAAAAAAGCGATCCGGAAAAAATCCGCGGTATTGAGGTCAGCCGTTTATCAACGGAAAAGGTGCGAGAGGAAAAAGAACAACAGCATGAACATGATGTTAAAATGCAGCGGATTTTTTATGCGGCGGCCGGAGGCTATTTGTTGTTTTTTGCGCTTTTTTACAAGATGTTGCTTCCTGTGAGCGATGTTTTGCAGAAAGTTGGACTAGGGACGCAGTTTTTGGCACTTATTGGTATTTTGGCGGGAATCAACAAATTGCTAAAAAAAGGCGCTGCGCGGTTCAGGCCGCTTAAAAATAAAGTCGTAAGCGATATGTTTTTGGTCTATGCGTTGATTTGGATACTGATTACGCTGGTCTTGGTTAATGATCTGCCGCGCAATTTGTTTGAGCTGGCTCCGGATGTCAGTCAATAATCTCGTCTTTGTAGATGCCATAGATATTTTGGCGGGGCATCCAGCCTTCAAATTGATTAAAACGCAGCAGGCAGAAATCATTATTGGCAGGGCATTTTTTTATTTCGCCGATGACTTCGTCTTCGACCCGCGCAATTATTTGGGCATTGTAGTTACTTTTGGCGTAGAGATTGCTCTCTCCAGGGGTGATGACTTTGGCAAAACGGCTGCGGTTGAGCATGGACGATTTTATCCAGCTTTCGGATCCTTGCCAGTCGCGAATCCGGCGCCAGCTTTCGAATTCGGCAATAATTTCAACGGGAGCCGACTTTTGCATGTAAACCCATTCTATCGGGTATTTGACGCCAGGGCCAGAACGTGCGTTTACGGGGCTTGAGCGCAAGGAAACAAAGCGCGGCAGAGCATCGTCATCCTTTTGATTCTGCGGCGCGTTTTCCTGAGCGACAGCCGCTAAAATTCCGGCCAGACACAACAGAATCGCCAACAAAATTCTTTTCATGATTTTCGTCCTTTTAAATCTTTTTTTAGGTCTTGAGGGTATTATCTCATTATTAAGTGAATAAATCGTAAAAGAGGAGAAAAAAATGAAAATTATTGAGGTGGCACAGGAATTGATGCGCTTTCGTACCGAAACCGGAAATAGCGAGCAGATTATGCAAGCAATGGCGTATATTAAAAATATGATGTCGTTATTGGGAGCAAAAGTTGATATTTTTGTTAAAAAAGGGGTGGCGCCGGTTATTTTTATCCGCAACCGCCAAACGCTTGATTTTGATGCTTTGGTTTTGGGGCATATTGACGTAGTGCCGGCGGCAGACAAGATGTTTAAGCCGGTGGTTAGAAACGGCAGGCTCTATGGACGCGGTGCGTTGGATATGAAATCGTTTGCGGCGGTGGCACTCAATTCAATGCAGTTTGTGTTGGAAAATAAATTGCCGATTAATTTCGGAATTATTTTATCTTCGGATGAAGAAAAAGGATCGAAAGGTACCAAAGCTTTTTTGGAGAAATATGGCAAAATAAAGGCAGATGTCGTGCTGGATAATGATGTCGGCGGCGATATTACTAAGATTATCGCCAAATGCAAAAACCCCGTCTTTGTTAAAATTACCGCGGCAGGAAAAGAGGCACACGGTTCGCGGCCATGGGACGGAGTTGATGCCAATGAGTTGATGTTGGCGACGCTGGCTAATATTCGCAAGATCTATCCGGCTTATAGTTTGGAGGGCAAAAAACCGCGCAACATTTGGGTCGATACGCTGCATTTTGCTAAAATTAACGGCGGTGAGGTGTCCAATATCATTGCGGACAGATGCGAGGTCTTGTGTGATTTTAGATTGGTGGAGACAAGTTCGGTTGAGGGGTTGAGGAAGAATTTGGATAAGTGCATGGTAAAAGGTGTAGGCTATGAGGTTGTGTCGGCCAGTACGCCGGTGGTGATGAGTGAAAAAAATCCGATAATATTGGAATACAAGAAATTGGCAGAAAAAATATTGGGCCAAAAAATTAAGTTTGAATATGAGGGCGGTGCTACTGATGCACGAGAATTTGCGGTGCGCGGTTCAACGGTGATTATGCATTCGGGCAGCGGCGATGGAATGCACGCGGCGGACGAATATGTTGAGCTGGAATCGGTTGAAAAGCTGGCGGAAGTGCAGACGCAATTTTTGGCAAAATTAGCTCTTGCCAAAGCAAAATAAAGCCGCTATAAGAAAAGCACGGTGTCTCCGTAGCTCATCAGGATAGAGCAACAGTTTCCTAAACTGTGGGTAGGAGGTTCGAGTCCTCTCGGAGACGCCATGAAAAAGCCCCGTACGGGGCTTTTTTTGTGGCACAAAAAGGAAGTAAACCCTGAATTAGCGGAAGCCTCTGAGTTCTCGGAGATCGGCAATTTTTTTTGTCAGAAAAGGATTGAGGCTGATTTTTTGAGAATATGCCGCTTTTTTGTCGTCAACGGCAGGTGTTTCCAGCATAAGTAATCTAGGTTTTGATGAGGATGGTGTTTTGTCGTCGGGGGAGGTTAGGCCGCGCAATTCTCGAAGGCGAGCTAACGATTTTTGGGATGAGGAGTTTTTTTGAGATTCAGCCGAGGATTGTTGCGGTTTTTTTATGATATTTTTTTCCATATCCAAAACGTTTGTATATAAAATTTCGGATGTTCGTTTTGTTTCGTTCTCCCATAGAGGGTAATTTTTTAGATAATTATTGTATTCTGCTCCTTTAGAATTTTTTTCTTTCAAGTAGTTTTTGAGGCTTTTTTCATCTGTTATATCCTCATTTTGTGATGTTGTTATCATCAGGCGGGCAACATCGCCCCAATCTTCTTTGCCGTCTCCATCAAGAGTTTTTTCAAGATTTTCTTGTCGGAAGAGCCTTTGGGGTTCTGTTATAATGATGGGGTTGTTTTCCAGAAGGTTTTGTTCATTATATTTATTAAAGTTGACGCCGCCGAGAGTGTAGGTTTTGTCCATGAGTGCTTGGAATGTTGAATCGTCCTTTGCAAAAATCTGTCTGTCATTAGAGATTATGTATGCGCTTGTTTGAGTTCGCAGTTGTTGCTGGTAATTGGGCAAGTATTTTGTCAGCCACATTTTTTGTGTTCCATTCATAATAAGGGACATATCTTTGTTAAAATCTTTGGGATCTGAACTCAAAGGATTGATATTGCCGCGCTGGACAGCTTCTTTGTAGAATTCAAACTTTTTCTCGTCTTTGTCAAATAAACTGAGGTCTTTTGTTTTGATATATTCTTCGCGCAGGTAGATAAGTTCGGCCATGTTAGCGGATATTTCATCGGCGGCACAAAGTTTATAAAATTGGTCGGGACTAATTTTTATGTCATAAACGCTTATGCCTTTTTTGTTATTGATTCGGTGCTGTTCTTCATGTTGCAAATATAAACTTCTTTCAGTAGATAACAGTTTTTGTGCCTCCGGATATTGTTCCGGATAATTGATGGTGATGGTTTTCGTATAGGGTGTGAAATATCCTGCCAGATATCTGTCATCGGGCACATTCGCCAGAGTATCAACCTGAAAATCAATTTTTTTGAAGGTCTCAATGGCTCTTTTTGCGTTTTGAGCTTGTTGTTTGAGTTTGTCTTCCAGGGTGTCCGGCATTGTTATTCTCCTGTTATGAATCATATTCCATAATTTTTTCGGCTTTGGCCAGCCAGATTTTCTTTTCAAGGATAAGCTCGTTTATTTGCAAAATTTTTTCTTTTTCGATATGCAGAGCTTCGGCTGCGGCTTCTATGAAAAGAATTTCCTCATGAGCCAGCTCATCATCAATATTGGCGATTGTTAAAAGCTCTTTGAAGAAGAATAAGGCATGATGGCGGTTAGGGATAATCTCTTTTAGGGATGCCAGCAAAGTTTTTTGGTGTGGAATATTTTTTATTTCGGCAAAATATTGCGGTGTTATGCGGTAACTTTTGATGAATTCGGCAATCAGTTCCTTTTCGTCTTTGTCAATTTTTCCGTCTGCGCGAATAAGCGTTATAAAGGATTGAAGAAAAATAATTTTTTCTTTAATCTCCATTTCCTGTATGAGCCTGTTTTCTTGGATCATTGATGCCTCCGCAAGGATACAGATATAGATTCAGTTTAACATAAAAATTACTCAAAAGTAATTTTTTAGGAAAATGGTTTGGCCGAGAAATTTTGCTGAAAATAAATTTTAGTTTCTTTTCAGGTGTTCAAATTCTCTTTTCAAAGTGCGTTCAAACAAGCCGTTGATAATTTCCTTAATATTGCCTTTTTCGTAAATTGCCTGATAAAGGGCTTGAGAAATCGGCATATCAATATGGTATTTATCTGCCAGATTTTTGACGGCTTTGAGGGTTGGTACACCCTCGGCCAGTTTGCCAAAATCTTCGCCGCGGGCAAACTTTTCGCCAAACATTCGGTTATGGCTGTTTTTTGAAAAGAGGGTTGCCTCATAGTCTCCCAAATGCGATAAACCATAGGCCGTCATCGGGTTGCCGCCGAAATGTTTTATCAGGCGTCCGACTTCTATTGGCGCGCGCGCCATTAAGGCGCCCTTGAGGCCGTACCATTCAAGTCCGTCTAAGATACCGGCGGCGAGGCCGATAACATTTTTCATTGCGGCACCAATCTGATTGCCAATAAGATCATCGCCGTAGTAAAGGCGGATCAGCGAACTTGACATCAGTTTGACGACAAAGTCTTTGGTTTGTTCTTCGTCGCTATCGACAACGGCGGCGGAAGGAACGCCTTTCATGTAGTCCTGAACATGGCCGGGACCGCCTAAGGTGGCAATGTGAATGTCCTGTGAAATTTCGGCGCGCATAATTTCCAGCATGCGATCGCCGGAAGGTTCTTCAAGTCCTTTCATGGCCAGAAGAAAAGTTTTGCCTTTGAGGTTGTGCGGAGCTAGTTCTTTACACAGCCCGCGAAAATATTGGCAACCGACGGATATGATAATAAAATCGTTTTCCAAAATTTTGGTTAGGTTATCAAACAGTATCATGTTATCGCTTAAAGACAAGTAGCTGTTTTTGCGTGTGTTTTTGAGCTCTAAGAAGTTTGGCGATGTCGGGATATCATACATCCATACCTGATCAGCTTTGCCATAGTTGGCGGCATACCAGCCAAGGAAAGTTCCCCAGCGGCCGCAGCCGATTAACGAAATGTTGTTCATGAGAATTATGCCCTTAAAAATTATAACAATGTCCTAAGGCTAGCGCATAAATTGCGCTTTGGCAACCAAGATATTTTAGCAAAGGATAAAATTTTACAAGAAGCCTTTTTTTGTGCGCTGGCGAGTTACAATGGCCGATATGTGGTCGAATTGCTCAAAAGAATGGTAGGCATAGTCAAAACTCTTTTTGTCGCAGTCATAAAAAACCTGATTGGCCAGAGTTTGAATGGCGTTGTCAATTCTTCGAAAAGCATCGTTGTAGTCAGCACTGAAATTGTTCTTTGCTTTCTTTTTGACGATGGCGTGATAGGCAGAGATGACTTTGGCGGTTTCATCAGCGGCATTCGTATATCCTTTTTCCTCGAAATCACGCATGATTCGGGCCGTCGTTTGATAAAAGCATTTATTGGTCAAAATGCTTCGTTGCTTTTTGTTGCTGCTGTCTATTATCATTTTGCCAAATAACCCTTGTATTTATTGCTGTCTCTAGCATAAAAAGCTTAAAAAATCAAGCTTTTTGTAAAGTCTGTTTACTCCTTTATGATATATCATTTAACTTAACGGAATATTAATCTTGAAAGAAGGTAAAAGAGAAGAATATTTGCTAACGAAACAAAATTTATGTTGCCAAATAAAATAAATTTGGTATATCTCTAGCAATATTTGATGGATAGATGGCCGAGTGGTCGAAGGCGCACGATTGGAAATCGTGTGTACCTCCAAAGGGTACCGTGGGTTCGAATCCCACTCTATCCGCCATTTACAACAAAGCCCGCCTTGTGCGGGTTTTG
>CALYBB010000006.1 GCA_944393715.1 uncultured Alphaproteobacteria bacterium | reverse complement strand
TCAAAAAATATGTAGCGTCTTTTTTCTTAAGATGCATCTTGCGCCACTTTTACAAAGACGCATCAGCCGCTACCGCTGATGATATCAAATTTATCAGAGAGATTTTGACTTCCGAAAAACTTTATTTTGACAAACTGAGTTTCCGATACCGCTTGGAATTATTTTATTATCTCAAAATAAAACCACTATTTTGCAAACACCTCAGAACATAATTTGCTGCCAGTTATGAGCTTACATTCCTTAGTGCTAGTCCTGTCCCCAACACAAAAACCGCCCTTGCTCAAAAGAGCAAAGGCGGTTTGAAGTGGCGGAGAGTACAGGATGGCTAAGCAAAAAACTGACTCAACGTCAGTTTTTTGTCTGTAACATCTCAGAAAATGTTAGCGAATAACGACAGCTTTTGCTGCCTGTTATGAGCTTACATTCCTGAGTGCTAGTCCTGTCTCCAACACAAAAACCGCCCTTGCTCAAAAGAGCAAAGGCGGTTTGAAGTGGCGGAGAGTACAGGACTCGAACCTGTGCATCGTTATTCACGATGACGGATTAGCAATCCGCTGCATTACCACTCTGCCAACTCTCCGCAGTTCTGGGCTTATATTTAACTTAACTTTCCAGCGGCGTCAACAATTTTTTTCGCTTTTATTCATGAAAAACCATTGTCAGATACGTCATCAGAATAAAGCCCAAAAACACCGCTGCGGCTGATTTATTGGTCTCCTTTGAGCCATATGTCTCCGGCAAAATTTCATTAACAACCACAAACAGTAGCGTCCCGCCGGCAAGAGCCATACCATACGGCACAATATTAAAGCTTATATTCATCAAAAGCAACCCCAGCAAAGCACCCAACGGCTGCACCAACCCGATTAAAAACGCCGTTCCCGCCGCCTTGAGCCTTGTATATCCGGCACCGACCAGCGAAATCGCAATTGTCAGCCCTTCTGGAATATTATGCGCCGCAATCCCGATCACCAGCGACAGCGGATTAATCAAACTCTCGGCACCATAAGCCACACCGACCGCCAAACCTTCCGGCAACTTATGCAGCGTAATTGCAATGATAAAGAGCCAGGCTTTGCGTAAGTCAAAATGCGGCCCATGATGCCCCATAGCATTGTGCTCATGCGGCAAAACCAAATTCAAAATCCAAACGAGCAAAACGCCGGCAAACACCGCCACCACATAAGAAAAAGCCTCTTCATAAATATAACCGCCCTGCCCGATAATATCTTCCATCGACGGCACCAACAACGAAAAAAACGATGCAGCCAGCATCACCCCTGCCGCCAAATTCAAAAATTGGTTAATTTCCGCCTTCAAGTAACGCTTCTTAAAAAAAATGCACAAACCGCCGCAACCGGTAACCGCACCGGCAATCAACGCGGCCAAAAAACCTTGCAAAAACACTTCATTGACCATATTTCAAACCCTATCTGTCAAACAATTTGGCAATATCTTTTATCTTCAGCTCAACATAAGTCGGACGTCCGTGATTACATTGCCCCGAATGCGGCGTTTGTTCCATATCACGCAACAGACGGTTCATCTCCTCAATATTTAGCCGCCTCCCCGCGCGCACTGACCCATGGCAGGCCATTGTCGCGCAAACCAGATGCAATTTTTCCCTCAATTCAAAACCGCTGCCCCACTCAGCCATCTGCTCAGCCAAATCCATAATCAGCTTCTGCACATCAACCTCGCCCAAAAGCGCCGGAATCTCGCGCACAATCACCGCCGACGGTCCAAATTCTTCCACATCGAGTCCAAGTTTGGCTAGATCCGCCGCCGCCTCCAAAATTCTTGTTTTTTCTGCCGCCGATAGTTCAACAATTTCCGGAATCAGCAACATTTGCGAGGCCGGTCGATGTTCGCTCAATCCCTCTTTAAGCTTTTCCATCACAATCCGCTCATGTGCCGCGTGCTGGTCAACAATAATCAAGCTCTCAGGCGTCTGCGAAATAATATATGTGTCATTAAACTGCGCCCGCGCCAACCCAAGAGGTCCAGCCTCATCAATGGCATCCGGCGTCGGAACAGGCTCGGTTTTAAGCGAAAATTTGTATTCCAAATCCGGCAAATCCGATTGTCTCCGTCCGCCGCCCAAATTAACGCTCTGATAATTTCCGAGTTTAATCGGCGCCGGTACAAATGCCGGCTCATTCAAAGTTTCGACTTCTGCCACCGGTTCCGCCACGGCAATCCGGCTCAAATCCAATGTATTTGATGTTTTGCCCGATGCCCGTGCCAACGCATTGCGAATGGAGGATACCAACAATCCGCGCACCAGATTATTATCATAAAACCGTACTTCCGCTTTGGCCGGATGCACGTTGACATCAACATCTTCCGGCGGCAAATCAAAAAACAACGCGCACATCGGATACCGTCCCGCCGCCAAAACATCTTGATACGCACCGCGAATGGCGCCAAGCAACAATTTATCTCTGACCGGACGATTGTTGACAAACAAAAATTGCGACAATGAATTGGCCTTATTAAGTGTCGGTAAAGAAACATAACCGCTGATACGCAAATTTTCCCGTGCTGCGTCGATAAGAATAGCATTATCGCGAAATTCGCGCCCCATTACCGCGCCCAATCGTTCAATCCGCGCCTCAAATAAATCACCGGTTGCCGCCGGATAATAAAATTTTTTGCGCCCATCGACATAAAACGTAAATCCCACCTCCGGATTAGCCAAAGCAATCCGCTGCAGTACATCACCGCAATGCACTGCCTCGGCTGCCGCGGTTTTTAAGAATTTCAACCGTGCCGGCGCCGCATAAAACAAATCACGCACCTCAATCCGCGTGCCTCTGGTATAAGCCGCAGGCAAAACATCAGATTTTTTTCCGCCGTCGATTTCAATTTTCCAGCCGTTATCATCTCCTGCCCGTCGGGTTGTTATAATCATTCGCGCCACCGAACCGATTGAAGGCAGAGCCTCACCCCGAAAACCAAAATAACAAATATTAAACAAATTATCATCCGGAAGCTTGGAAGTTGCGTGTCTTTCCACCGCCAACGCCAATTCTTCTGCCGTCATGCCACTACCGTTATCAACCACGGTAATTTGTGTCTTGCCACCCTCGCTCAGATAGACCTCAACCGCCGTTGCTTTGGCATCCAAAGCGTTTTCGACCAGCTCTTTTACTACCGAAGCAGGCCTTTCAACCACCTCGCCGGCAGCAATCTGATTAACCAAATTTGATGGCAGAACGCGAATTGTCATTATTTTCTCAAACCTCTGATCAGCGAAATTAAGGCTTTGGTTGAAGCATCATGCTTAGTCCCTTCTCGGTTCCCCTGCAATTCCGGCAAAATTTGCAGCGCCATTTGTTTGCCGAGTTCAACCCCCATCTGGTCAAAAGAATTGATGTTCCAAATAACGCCTTCAACAAATGTCTTGTGCTCATACATCGCCACCAACATCCCAAGAGCATGCGGATCTATTTTTTTCAAAATCATCATATTCGACGGGCGATTTCCCTTAAAGCTTTTGTATTTTTTCAGCCGAGCGACCTCTTCTTTTGATTTTCCCGCAGCTTTCAATTCGGCCGCAGCTTCTTGCAGTGTTTTGCCTCTCATCAGCGCCTCACTCTGTGCCAAAACATTAGCCAACAAAATCTCATGATGTTCACCGATTTCGTTATGCGAAATGGCCGGCACAATAAAATCACACGGCACCACCGATGTCCCCTGATGAATCATCTGAAAAAACGAATGCTGGACGTCCGTTCCCGCACCGCCAAACACCACCGGCGCTGTCTGATATTTAACAAATTTATTATCCTGTCCGACAGACTTCCCATTGCTTTCCATCACAAGCTGCTGTAAATACGCCGGCAAATAACAAAGGTACTGGTCATACGGCACCACCGCGTGATTGCGAATCCCAAAAAAATTACCATACCACACACTCAGCAACGCCAACACCACCGGAATATTTTTTGCCGGCTCGGCTGTCCTGAAGTGCCTATCCATTTCATAAGCGCCTTCCAGCATTTTTTCAAAATTTTCATACCCTGCGGCAATCGCCGTTATCAATCCGATAGCCGACCACACCGAATAACGCCCGCCGACGAAATCCCAAAATTCAAACATATTATCGGTATTAATGCCAAATTCAGCCACTTTTTCAACATTAGTCGAAACCGCAACAAAATGTTTGGCAACGGCCGGCTCTCCCAAAGCGTCAACCAACCAGCGGCGGCATGTTTTGGCATTGGTCAATGTTTCAATAGTCATAAACGTTTTTGAACAAACGATAAACAATGTCGTCTCAGGATCCAGCTTATTCAAAACCTCGGCACAGGCCGTTCCGTCAATATTGGATATAAAATAACATCTGATATCTTTCGCCCAATATTTTTTCAAAGCCTCTGCCGCCATTTTCGGTCCCAAATCCGATCCGCCGATACCGATATTGACAATATTAGTCAGCTTTTTACCCGTCTGTCCGGTAAATTTACCCAGCCGCACCGCCTCCGAAAATGTTTTTATTTTCGCCAAAACGCGGTTAATTTCCGGCATAACGTCTCTGCCGTCAACATAAACCGGTGCATTGCCTCTGTTACGCAGCGCCGTATGCAAAACCGCACGATGCTCGGTTGTGTTTATTTTATCACCGGCAAACATCTGTTCGATTCGTTTAGCAACTTTAGCCTCTTTTGCCAAATTCAACAGCGCGGCAAACGACCGTTCGTCAATTCTGTTTTTAG
The DNA here is from genome assembly GCA_944393715.1 of uncultured Alphaproteobacteria bacterium. Classification (GTDB taxonomy): domain Bacteria; phylum Pseudomonadota; class Alphaproteobacteria; order RF32; family CAG-239; genus CAZU01. The sequence continues at coordinate 8,419 of CALYBB010000006.1, read as the reverse complement.
AAAAATCAACAAAAATATTTTCCAAACCAACTGCAAATTTCTTTGCTCTTTCCGGATCTTTATCAAACATATCGCGCATTTCTATTTTGCGCATTCTTTTCGCCTGATGCTCCAGCCTCTTCCATGCCTTACTCTTATTAATTTCTTTTGCCAATCCAAACATGATTATTATTCTCCTCCAAAAACACCTATCTCTGCTTGCAACAAATTGCTGTCAAAATATTTTTTGGCCGCCTGATTAAGCTGCTCAAGAGTCACAGCCTCCACATAATCATTACGCTTTTGCAAAAAATCTGCCCCGAGTCCGTATTTTTGCATATAAGCCAACATTTCGGCAATGCCGGCCAAAGAAGCAAACCGCAAATTATACGACGCCGTCAAATAATTTTTTGCCGCTCTCAATTCTTCCTCTCCGAATCCATGACACCCGACTCGTTGCCATTCTTCCATAAACAAAGCCTTTGCCCGATCAAATTTCTCTGCCGTTGCCGAAAAACCCGCCGTCAATAATTCAGACAAATCATTTATCACCAGCACCGAATAACCACCATAAGTCAATCCTTCTTTTTCGCGTATCCGTTGATTAAGTCTGGAATTCAACCCAGCTCCGCCGAACAAATAATTAGCAATATACAGCGGATAAAAATCCGCACACAAACGACAAGTTCCCTCTGCCGCAAAAGCCGCTATATTCTGCCCGCCCTCACGCCTAACTTGCAGCAATGGCTTTTGCCATTCTATATCTGGCCTCTCAAGCACAACCGTTTTCGCTTTATCCGGCAGCTTCTCAAAAATCTGTCGGACCAAAACCCTGGCCTCCTCTTTGTCCAGATCTCCGGCGACCCCTACATACAAATTATTTTTTGCCAATCTTTCACGGACAAACTTCTGCAAATCGGCACGGCGGAGCCCTTTAACCGTCTCCGTTGTCCCTAATGAATTTCGTCCGTAAGCATGCGTTCCATATATCTCACGATTAAACGCCAAACCAAGCTGCACTTGCGGATCTTCTTTTTCCGTCTCAATCGTTTTCAAAATCTGGGCTTTAGCATTGGCTAAATGTTTACCTTCAAAACGCGGCTGTATCAAAATCAGTTTCAACCACTCGGCGGCAAGCGGCAGATTACCTTTCGGCGCAGTCATCCACCCGCGAAAATTGTCTTTTCCTGCACTAAAGCCTATTTTAATGCCTTTCACGGCCATTTCATCCCGCAGTTCTTCCGCACTAAACTTTCCGGCGCCATCCTTCAGCGTTGCAGCCGTTAATGCGGCCAAACCTTGCTCAGAAGACAAATCGTAGGCCGTTCCCGCTTTTTCAAAAATAAACGATACCGCTACCAGCGGATTTGAATCTTCCCGCATAAAATAAAATTTAATTCCCAACTCAGGAACAAAGACTTCTTCAGTCTTTCCCTGAAAGCGGCGTCCTTGCAGTTCCGATTCTTCTACCAGCTGCTGCAGCGAAAAATCACTGCCATACCCATAAACCAACCACACAAGCACCGCAAGAAGTGCCAATACAACCCAATAAGACCCTTTTTTATTTTTCAAATAAGCCGGACGTTTTCTCATCAGTCATTCTCCTCCGGATGCAAAATGCCGATTACCTGCGGTGCCTGAGACCACAACCTTTGAGCCGTCTCTTTGACCTCATCAACCGAAACCTTCATAATTTCCTCATCATAATTTTCCAAAACTTCTGTTTCTATTCCAGTTGCCGCCATCCGTCCTACAAGCCCTGCCAAAGACGCCGGATTGTCCTTCAAATAAATCAAATCAACCAATATTTTTTGCTTTACCTTTTCCAAATCTTCTTGTGTCAATTCTTTCAAAGCTTTTTCCCATGCCTGATCAACCGCAGCAACAAAAGCCTCATCAGCCTCATTTACAGGAACCGCCGTTATTCCGAATGTTCCATAGCTCCGCGCCACCCCGCTATACCCGACGCCGAGACTCAACGCTTTCTTTTGCCGCAAAACCAGCTCTTGATACATCGGTGCATTCTCATCACCGGCCATATACTCAGCCAAAACTTCAAAAACATAAGCTTCTTTCGGTGCCATTTTCAAAGACGGCACGGCAAAAATCTTAACCATACGCCCCAACCGAACTTCCGGCAGCCTCATTTCGACCTTTGCCCTATAAAAATCCGGCAATTTGGAAAATTCTGTTTGTTTAATATCCGTTGTCTCCAGCCTACCATAATATTTCTCAGCCAATCGCCGCGCCGTTGCCTTATCAATATCACCCGACAACACCAAAATCGCATTGTTCGGAGCATAATAAGTCCGATAAAAAGCAACGGCATCCTGACGTTTAAGCGACAATATCTCTTCATCCAAACCTGTTACCGGCCGACCATAAGAATGCCCCTGCCACAAAACATTGTTAAGCGTCTCATAAAAACGTGCCGCCGGATTATTATCCACTCTCTGTTTGCGTTCCTGAAACACGATATCGCGTTCCGTAGCAAAATCCTCATCGCTGATTTTTAAGCCCCGCATCCGGTCTGCTTCCAAAAACATCGCCAATTCCAACCGGCTGATATCCAAAAACTGATGATAAGCCGTTACGTCCTGCGCTGTCCAAGCATTGCTCTCCGCGCCGTTTTCCTCCAACACGCGGTTAAAGCTCTGCCCCTTAACTTTAGCCGTGCCTCGAAACATAAGATGTTCCAAAAGATGAGCTATTCCGCCTTTTCCCCGTGCTTCATCAACAGCGCCAACCTTATATAAAAGCATCTGTTGCACAATCGGCGCCTTGTGGTTTTCAATCACAATCACCTGCAAGCCGTTATCCAAAAAAAACGTCTCTATCTCAAAAGCTTTAGCCTGTGCCCCGCATGGCAGACACAGGCTTAAAAACAACGCGCATATGGCAAAACAATACTTTATCATCAGCCGTCGCTATTCGCTGTCCGTTAAATTATCACGTACCACTGTCGGCCTCTGGTCAAACTCCGGCGGCAACGACAACGGCGCTCTTTCCTCAACCAGCCGCTCATTAGGCACTTTTTTTGCAATGCCGAGCTTTTCCTTTGTCAAACCCGAACATGCCGTCAGCCCTGCAATAATACAAACCGCTAATAAAAACCTCATTTTGCATTCTCCTTATTTTTCAACTTTGCCGCCACAGCCTCCAAAACAATCAATGCCGCGCCAATACAAATAAAACTGTCTGCCGCATTAAATGCCGGCCAATGACTGTCACCGATATGCACATCCAAAAAGTCAAACACCGCGCCAAACCGGACTCTGTCAATCACATTGCCCAAAGCACCGCCCATAATCATCCCCAAAGCAACCTGAACCAGCCGATTGCCTTCTTTTTTGAGCCAAAAAAGCAGCATAATAACAATAAACAGCGCCGTTCCGGACAACAACCACGCACCAACATTGCCGTAATTATTCAGCATCGAAAAACTAACCCCCGTATTCCAAGCGCGCACAATATTAAAATAATCACCAACCGGAATATAGGCACTCACACCTAAGAGATTAAATATGATATATTTGCTGCATTGATCAATAACAACAACCGCCGCAGCAATCAACAATCCCAATTTCATCTGCCGACAAACCTTCTCATTAAATCCGAGGCTGAGTCTACGCCAAAAAAAGACAGAGCTCAAGCATACCGGAAAGATACGCACAAAAAATAAACTTTGACGCTAAAACATTTTCTTTTTGCGAAAGAACAAAATCACCAAAATTGTCAAAACGACCGATGCCGCCACCACATACCAAAAGCCAAATTTATTATCATTTAAAGGTAGACCGACATTCATCCCCCAAAAACTTGCCAACATCGTCGGAATAGAGAGGATAATTGTGATTGCAGCCAAAAACTTCATCACCTGATTGACATTATTACTGATGACCGAGGCAAAACCGTCCATCATACTTTCTAAAATCGTCCGGTGCATATCAACCATTTCAATAGCTTGTTTATTTTCAATCATAATATCTTCAAGAAAATCAACATCATCTTCGGTAAAACTGACAATATCCGCTATTGTTTTTGCTCTAATCATTCTGAGGAGTCTTTGCAAAACCAGCTGATTATCTCGCAGCGCCGTCGTAAAATAGACCAATGATTTTTGAATTTCCATCAACTGGAACAACTCATTGTTGCTGGTCGTATTGCGCAAATTATACTCGATTGAATCGGTTTTACGATTTATAATCTTGAGATAGCGCAAGTAAAACTGCGTTGTTTTATACAAAATACTCAGCATCAATCCCATTTTGTTCCGTGTATCGAAAGTGCTGGCGGTTGCTCTGGTAAAAGCGCCAATAATCCGATTTTCACGCGGACACAAAGTCACAAAATTTTTCGGTGTAAATATCATTGAACACGGCACGGTATCAAACTGCCCATCGTCATCCAACAACGGCAAATTGACAATAACCATAAAATTCTGTTCGTCATGCTCAATACGCGAACGCTCATCAATATCCAAAGAACTTTTAAGAGTCTCAACATCCCAATCAATCCAACCGGCTATTTTTTCAAGCTCTTCGTTACTGGGATTAATCATATTAATCCATGATCCGGGATAAAGTCGGTTTTTCTTGAGTTTGATGAGTTTTTTCTGAGCATCTGTTTTGCAAACCTTAAACATAGCCTTATCCTTCCTCTTCAGCTGTTACTTTCAAGAAAACCGATAAAATTAAGTCGATGGCAACTCCGTTGAACACAAAAAAAGCTTTATATGGTGCGGCCAAAAGGACTTGAACCTTCACGGGAGTTCTCCCACAACCACCTCAAGGTTGCGCGTCTACCAATTCCGCCATGGCCGCTTAGTATAAAACCATTAAAGCTTGCCTTAGAGATAAAACACAAAACAAAAATAATCAAGCTTTTTTTATCTGTGTTAAAAAATTTTTTAATCCAAATTGAACCTTATCCAAAACAACGCCACATTACCAAAATTCTTTAGCCCCGGAACATACGCCGCCTGCACGGCCAGTCTTTTATACTCGATTCCGGCAATAGGCAGCGGCATTGGTATCGGAATATAAGCATATTCCTCGCGTTGCGTCATACCGATTGTATAGCCGATTCCCGCCTTCCAATCACCGTTGGCGTCAAGTTTCCAATTTTTTTGGTAGGCAAAACCGGCCACTGTTTCCAGTTCATAGTTTGAATCCTTGAACGCAAAGGCATAAAGCCCATACCAATTGCCTGCCTCATCATAAACCGACTTGCCCAAACCAAAACCAAAAGCGTTTTCATTATACTTAGCAATATGTTCATCGTCATATGCCAGCCGGTTGTGCCAGGCATACAGCGGCACATACATATCATAACCGCCGTTGCGCCACACATATTTGGCTTCTTCCCAAGTCTGCTGGCTCCAATCTTCAAACCAACCGGCAACAGCGCCTCTGGCCGTCAAACACAACAACAGTACATATCCAAATAATTTTTTCATTTATTCTTTCTTTACCGACAATAAATATTAGTTGCAATATGTGTATTAAATCAACCGACTTTTGTCAATAGCTGCTTTAACAAAAGAAACAAACAACGGCGCCGGATCAAACGGTCGCGATTTCAACTCAGGGTGAAACTGCACGCCGATAAACCACGGATGGTCTTTGATTTCGACAATCTCCGGCAATTTGCCGTCCGGCGATTTACCGACGATTTCCATGCCTGAGCGCCGCAATGTATCCTCATATTTGATATTCAACTCATATCTGTGGCGGTGCCTCTCCGAGATCTTCTCTTTGCCGTAAATCTTAGCGGTCAACGATGTCGGCGCCAGCACGCATTCATAAGCTCCCAACCGCATTGTGCCGCCCAAATCACCGTCTTTATGGCGGATTTCCTTGGCGCCCTCTTTATCCCATTCGGTCATCAGGCCGATAACCGGCTCACAATCCGGATCAAACTCCGTCGTGCCGGCATTTTTAATGCCTGCCACATTGCGCATGGTTTCAATGACGGCCATCTGCATTCCGAGGCAAATGCCCAAAAACGGAATTTTATGTTCCCGTGCATAGCGTATTGCCGCAATTTTTCCCTCCGTACCACGCTGACCGAAACCGCCCGGCACCAAAATACCGCTCACGTCGTTCAAATGCTCATCGGCGCCTTCCGTTTCCAAAAGTTCGGAATCGACCCATTTGATCTTAACTTTGTATTTGTTGGCAATACCGCCGTGTGTCAAAGCCTCGTTCAAAGACTTATAGGCCTCCAGGAGCTTGGTATATTTACCGACCACCGCGATTCTGACCTCGCCTTCCGGATGGCGAATTTTTTCCAAAATATCTTCCCATTTGCTCAAATCGGCGTCATTATCGCAAGGTATGCCAAAATGACGGCAGACGCCCTTGTCCATTCCCTCGCGCGAATAAGCTATCGGCACCTGGTAAATACTGCTGACGTCCAGCGCCGTAATGACATTTTCTTCGCGAATATTGCAAAACAGCGCAATTTTGCGTTTTTCGTTCTGCGGAACAGCCATCTGCGACCGGCACAACAGCATATCCGGCTGAATTCCGTATTCCTGCAATTTTTTAACCGAGTGCTGCGTCGGCTTGGTCTTAAGCTCGCCGGCCGTCGGAATATACGGCAGCAACGTCACATGAATAAACATTGAGCGTTCGCGCCCAAGCTCATAAGCTACCTGACGAATGGCCTCCAAATACGGCTGCCCCTCAATATCACCGACCGTACCGCCAATCTCGCACAACACAAAATCCTCATTGGTAATGTCTGATAAAATAAAATTCTTAATCTCGTTGGTTACATGCGGAATAACTTGTATCGTCGCGCCCAGATAATCGCCGTGACGTTCTTTGTCAATTACCCGTTGATAAATCTTTCCGGTCGTAACACTGTCCGTCTTATGGCAGGGTACACCGGAAAACCTTTCATAATGCCCGAGATCAAGATCCGTCTCCGCGCCGTCATCGGTAACAAACACCTCGCCATGCTGATAAGGACTCATCGTGCCCGGATCAACATTCAAATAGGGATCAAGTTTGCGCATCCGGACCTTAAAACCTCGCGCTTGCAAAATCGATGCCAGCGAAGCCGAAGCCAGCCCCTTGCCTAAAGAAGAAACTACGCCTCCGGTAATAAAAATAAATTTAGTTTTTTCAGACATTTTGTTATCCCTTATCCGTCATTCATAAAGTGATAAAGGCACCTTCCCTTTTCGAGGAGAAGATGCCTTTATGTTTGTTAACCAATTCATTTGCTATTTTTCCGCTGTCGGAACTTCCGGCATTTCCGCTTCCGCCGGAACTGTCTGCTCGGCTGCGGCCTGATCAATCAGCGATTCTCTCGGTTTAGCCTGACCGCGATAATAAAGCGCCAACGAAATACTAGTGATAAACAACAAGGTTGCCAAAACAGCCGTTGTCCGCGTCAACAAATTTCCCGTCCCCCGCACACTCAAAAAACTAGATGCACCAGAACCGCCGCCCAAACCATCCAAAGCTCCGCCGGTTGAACGCTGCATTAAAATGCACGCCACCAACAAAATACACACCAACAAATGAACAACCAATAAAACCGTACCCATTACCTTTTCCTTTTCTCAAATTCTAACAGCCGGCATTGTCGGCAATAGCCATAAAATCAACCGCCTTAAGGCTAGCACCACCCACCAAAGCTCCGTCAACATCCGGCAAACTCAAAAGCTCCTTTGCATTTGCGGGTTTAACCGATCCGCCATAAAGAATGCGCATCTTATTTGCCTGCCCCTTACCCAATTTCTTAGCCAAAACTTTGCGCACCGAGGCATGAACATCTTCAACATCTTGTGCCGTCGGAGTTTTGCCGGTGCCGATTGCCCAGACCGGTTCATAAGCAATCACCGTATCTGCCGCCGTCGCCGATACCGGAACAGAGCCTAAGATTTGTTTGGAACAAACATCAATCGTTTCACCTTTCTCGCGTTGTGCCAAAGTCTCGCCAATACAGATAATTGTCTTCAACCCTGCCTTATGCGCCGCCTCGGCCTTGCGACAAATTAATTCGTCGCTCTCACCATGATCAGCACGGCGTTCCGAATGCCCCAAAATAACATAGGAACAACCAACATCCGTCAACATCAACGGACTAATGTCTCCGGTATGCGCGCCTTTCTCATCAAAATGACAATCCTGTGCACCAAGTGCAACTTTTGCCCCGCGTAAAGCTTTTTTGACGACAGCCAAGATCGTAAACGGCGGACAAACCACAAATTCGCAAATTCTTTTCTTGGCTTTAACCGATGCTGCAACTTCTTTGGCCAACACCATCCCGTCAGCCGATAAACCGTTCATTTTCCAGTTGCCGGCAATCATCATCTTCCGAACCATTTTTAGAAATCCTCTTTCCGTTATTGCAATAAAATTATCCTTTTTCTAACACACTCCCAAAAACTTTTCAACACCAATATTTGAACAGTTGTATAAAA
>CALYBB010000005.1 GCA_944393715.1 uncultured Alphaproteobacteria bacterium | reverse complement strand
CAAACGTTTGGCGGCGGTCTCCCGTCTATGCTTAAAAGTTAGCATTTATCCACTTAAAAAAAAGTTAATTCTATCACTTTTGCCAAGGTTTTTTTGTTTTTGATGCTTATTCAACGGGTTAGAAAATGGGAGAAGTTCAAGTTGCCGCATAAACTGTCATCGCTCCGTTAGGCAGGCATTCTTCTTATTTAAACCTGTCACCCCTCCCGTCCAAGCATTCTTGGACGGGATAAGGGGTCTTCCGCTTATATCAAAAACAGTAGAAGATGCCTGAGCCTCACTTTGTTCGGCGGCATGACATTGTTTGGGTGCGCCTAAAGCCTCGGAGGAATGACAGTTTAAAGTTTAATGTCATTCTGAGGAATGTTTCTTTTCCCTGTCATTCTGAGGAGCGTTTCTTTTTCTGTCATTCTGAGGAATGTTTCTTTTCTTGTCATTCTGATCTTTTCTTTTTCTGTCATTCTGAGGGACGAAAGTCCCGAAGAATCTAAGAGATCCTTCGAGGCTAAAGCCTCTCAGGATGACGGTAAAGGGTGCTCAGGATGACAATAAAAGGGGCTCAGGATGACAGTAAAGGGAGATAGGATGACGGTAAGGAGGAGATCCTTCGCTCCGCTCAGGATGACAATAAAAGGGGCTCAGGATGACGGTAAAAAGAATGTCATCGCTCCGTTAGGCAAGCATTCCTCTTATTTAAACTGTCACCCCTCCCGTCCAAGTATTCTTGGACGGGCTAAGGGGGCTTCCGCTTATATCAAAAACAGTGGAAGATGCCTGAGCCTCACTTTGTTCGGCGGCATGACATTGTTTGGGTGTGCCTAAAGCCTCGGAGGAATGACAGTTTAAAGTTTAATGTCATTCTGAGGAATGTTTCTTTTCCCTGTCATTCTGAGGAGCGTTTCTTTTCCCTGTCATTCTGATCTTTTCTTTTTCTGTCATTCTGAGGGACGAAAGTCCCGAAGAATCTAAGAGATCCTTCGAGGCTAAAGCCTCTCAGGATGACAATAAAAGGTGCTCAGGATGACAATAAAAGGTGCTCAGGATGACGGGAAAGAGGGGTAGAACGACTTACATCTCAATAAGCCCCGAAAGCTCGGGGCTTATGCTTATAAATTGGCAATTCTGGCTAATGCCGCCTCTACTTTGGTTTTGTTGGCCAAAGCCTCTTGTTGGCGGTTTCGTTCTTCCTCGACCACCTTGGCCGGCGCACGTTCAATAAAATTGGTGTTGGCCAATTTGGCGGCATAGCCGGCTAAATTTTTATCCAGCTGCGCCAGCTCTTTTTGCAGACGCTCACGCTCGGCAGCAAAGTCAACCACACCTTTTAACGGCAGTAAAATTACCGCATCACGACAAACAGTCTGCACCATATCCGGCGTGACATCACTATGCAACATCTCAATGCTTTCCAGACGTGCCAATGAACAAATAATATCGGCAAATTCTTTGGTGTATCCTTGCACCTGCGCCGAGGCATCTTTCAGATAAACTTTTAGCTTGGCGCCAGCCGGCAGATTCATTTCAGCACGTAACGAACGAATCGCCGAAACCGCCTCAATTACCCAATCGACCGCTTCTTTGGCTTGATTGTCAATCGCCTCATTTTGCGGCCACGAATGATTAATCAGTTTTTCGTCACGCGACGCCAAACTGTTCCATAACTGCGTGGTGATAAACGGCATAAACGGATGTAAAATAACCAAAATTCGATCCAAAACCCAAGCAAAAGCGGCTTTGGTTTCAGTTTTGGCGATCTCGTCTTCGCCGTATAAAACCGGCTTAACCATTTCGATATACCAGTCGCAGAATGTTCCCCAAACAAACTGGTAAACATCATTGGCTGCCTCCGAAAAGCGAAAAGCATTCAAATCGCGGGTAACCGCTGCCGAGGCCTCTTTGGCTTTGGCAACGATCCATTTGTTCAAAGCCAGTGTTACTTTGGTTTCGTCAAAATCTTTGACCGGTTTGGCATTGTTCATCTCGCCAAAACGGGCGGCATTCCAGAGCTTGGTAGCAAAGTTGCGATAGCCGGCAACACGCGCTTCGCTCATATTGATATCGCGCCCCTGAGTTTCCATCGCCGCCATGAAGAAGCGTAGCGCGTCGGCGCCATATTTTTCGATGGTTTCCATCGGATCGACAGTATTGCCTTTTGATTTGGACATTTTACGCCCCTGTTCGTCGCGAACCAAACCGTGAATATAGGCTTTTTTGAACGGAACCTGCTTCATCGCATACATACTCATCATCATCATACGGGCGACCCAGAAAAAGATGATATCAAAACCGGTAACCAAAACTGATGTCGGATAAAAGGTCTTTAAATATTGACTACTTTCATCCGGCCAGCCAAGGGTTGAAAAAGCCCACAGACCCGACGAAAACCAAGTATCCAAAACATCGGTTTCGCGCGTCAGTTTAACCGGACGGCCAAAGTGTTTATCGGCAACGGCCTGAGCCTCTGCCTCGGTTTCCTCACAAAAAACCGTGCCGTCTTCAGCATACCATATCGGCATCTGATGCCCCCACCAAAGCTGGCGCGAAATACACCACGGCTGGATGTTGCGCATCCATTCAAAATAAATCTTTTCGTAGGATTTGGGGACAAATTCCATTTCATTTGCTTCAACCGCGCGAATCGCCTCTTTGGCTAAAACCGGCGCATCAACAAACCACTGGTCGGTCATTAACGGCTCAATAACCACACCGGAACGATCGCCGTAGGGAATAACCATCGGATGATCTTCAATTTTTTCCATCAGACCAAGTTCTTCTAATTTTTCGATGGTTTTTTGCCGTGCTGTTTGGGTATCCATGCCTGAAAACGGCGTATTCTCGTTTAATGTGGCATCGGGATTCAAAATATTAATTAGCGGCAAGTTGTGACGTTTGCCGACTTCAAAGTCATTGAAATCATGCGCCGGCGTGATCTTGACCGCACCGGTGCCTTTTTCGGGATCGGCATGATCATCGGCAATAATCGGAATCTCGCGGTTGGCAATCGGCAAAATGCAATTTTTGCCTATCAGATGTTTTAGTCTTTCGTTATCTTTGGAAACAGCCACCGCGGTATCGCCAAACATGGTTTCCGGACGGGTGGTGGCAATATGGATAAATTCGTCAGCCTCGCCGACAATCGGGTATTTGTAATAATACATTTTGCCGACGGTTTCTTTTTGGACAACCTCCAAATCAGAGATGGCGGTCATAAATTTTGGATCCCAGTTGACCAGTTTTTTGGCTTTGTAGATCAGACCATCTTTGTAAAGTTTAACAAATATTTTGCGCACAGCGGCAGACAGACCTTCGTCCATGGTAAAGCGTTCGCGGCTCCAGTCGCAAGAGGCGCCGAGACGCCGCAGCTGCTTGCATATTGTGCCGCCGGACTTGGCACGCCACTGCCAGACGGTATCGATGAATTTTTCACGCCCTAGATCATGGCGGCTGATACCTTGAGCGGCCAAATTGCGCTCAACCACCATTTGGGTAGCAATACCGGCGTGGTCGGTTCCGGGTTGCCACAACACTTTTTTGCCAAGCATGCGGTTGTAACGGATTAAGATATCCTGCAATGTATTGTCCAATGCGTGCCCCATGTGCAAGACACCGGTAACATTCGGCGGCGGAATAACAATGCAAAAGGCATCTTTATCGGATTTCATATCCGGTTTAAAGTCTCCGGCATTTTCCCATTCGGTATAAATTTTTTCTTCAAAATCTTTCGGATTATAAGTTTTATCCAGCATCTTTTTTTCCTAAATTTTATCTTACCAAAAAACACACAAAATGCCCTCAAAAATTTGGGGGCATAAAAAGTTGAGGCCGGCTCTGGCAAACGCTTTTATGAGCCAACCTTTACCATAACTCGTTCAATCTCTTGTTTTACAACTTTTTCGACCAAAGCCGGCAGGTGATCATTCAGCCATTTTTCGGTTTGGTGGATGACTTCTGCTTCGGCAAAAGACTTGAAGTCCGAACCATTATTCCACTGACGGAGAATCTCATTGCCGATAGCTTTCATGATAGCATCTTGAACAAACTGCTCTAAGGTTTTTGAAGTATCTCCGGGCGCGATAATTTCCGACGAAGGCGTAATCTCCATGGTCTTGGTTTCGTTTTCGGTTTCCTTGCCTTTGGCAAACATTTTGGCAAAATTGCTGATAATGCCGGCTGAGACATCAACAGCGCTGTCTGCCGCCGCTTCTGCCGCGGCAGAAGGTTCAACAAAAGGCTCAGGCGCAACGTCGGCAACAATTTCGGGTTCCGGCGCGACAGTTGGCTCAACAAAAGGCTCCTTTTCGTTCAAAAAAGAATCGTCTGAATTTTCGTCGGCCTTTACTTGCTTTTCCATAGCAATAATGTCCGTCGGATCGGCATCATCCGCCAAAGGATCAATTACCGGTTCATCCATCACCGAGGCAATAATATCTCTTTCGGCAGAATCTTTTTCGGGCTGTGGTAAGGGTTCTTCAGAAACCCTCATTTCAGGAGAAAGTTCCAAGATATCGTTTGTATCTGAGGAAGCCAAGACGTTGTCCAGAACATCCTTCTCAACCGGCTCCGAGGACTTAACCGAAACTGATTTGTTTTGTTCGTCTTCTTCCAAAATATTTTTGATTGAAGATAAAATGTCTTCCATTTCCGCTTCTTGATTGTCTTCAGCCATAGCCAGAACTTTCCCTATTTCAATTTTCCCTGTCTGCCATGTTAGCAAAAAAAATTTTTTTCGCAAGCCCCTTCACATTTTTAATTCAACGAAAACCATTTATCTTTGGTCTCTTGATAGTATTTGTCGGCATCGTAAAGCTCAACATTTAGATGCAAATCTTTTGCTGTCATTTTACCCATGGATGCCAAAAGATTCATTGCCGAGACATAATATGTCCGGCGAGCCTTAACGTCGTTAACCCGTGAGTTCAGAAGTTCTTGATAAGCATCCAAAACATCCAAAATCGTCCGATTGCCCAAAGCCTCTTCTTTTTGCACGCCTTCAAGCGCAATTTCGTTGGCTTTAATTTGTGCCTCAATGGCTTTAAGCTGAGATTCATTTGATTTCATGGTTTCCCATGTGCTCTGAACCGAAGACTTAACCGCTCGTTTGGCTTCCAAAACATCTTCCTGAGCCTGCCACTTTTGGTATTTGCTTTGGCGAATCCGCGCACGATCGGCACCGCCGTCGTACAGCGGAACACTCAAATTTATGCCCCATTCGGCATTTTCAGTAGTGGTGTCGATACTGCCCTGTTCAGATTTATTGCGACCGATGGTGCCGTCCAAACTTAGCGTCGGGAACAAAGCGCCGGTATTGGCATAAACCTCGTAGCCTTTAGCGGCATATAAATTCTTGGCTTGTTTGATGATAAAGCTGTTGTCTTGAGCTATTTTTAAGGCCTCGTCATAACTTTTGGGCAAAAATTCGTTCATTTTAACCGGCTCAACCAACTTTTTTGGCTCAGAACCGATAAGTTCGATGTAATAAGCGATGGATGATTGCAGTGTGCCCTCAGAAGCGATGCGGTCGGCTATAGCTTGCGAATGACGGGCACGCGCCTGCGAAACATCCGTGCGTGTTACCTCACCGACCTTAAAGCGCTCCAAAGTTTCATCAAGCTTGGTTTTTAGCAATTTTTCATTATTTTTTTGCAGGTCGACAATGGCTTGGTTTTGCATAACGTCAAGATAAGCCGTCGCAGCCTGCAGCAAAATATTTTGTTCGACATTTGACAAGCTGTTTTGCGCTGCTCTAACCGTGCGGTCTGCCGCTTTAACCGAGTTTACGGTTGAAAAGCCGCTGAATACAGGTTGAGATACATTGGCCGAACCGCTCAGAGTATTATAGCCGCCGTCAGACCCGACGCCTTTTTTGATGTTGTTTTCGCCGTCGCTGTAGGCACCATTCAAGCTGACGGTCGGCCGATAGCCGGATTTGGCGATAGCAACATTTTCATCTATCGAACGCAGATAGGCTCTTTCCGATTGCAAAGTCGGGTTGGTATTGTATGTCTGACTCAAAATTTCAAAGATATCTTCTGCCTGCGCGTTGCCGGCAAAGCATAACGATGTTGTCAAAAATAATCCGCTTAACAGTTCTTTCTTCATTTTTCCCTCAAAAATATATCACAAAATTTGTTTCCGAGATTACATCATTTGTTTGAAAAATACAAATATTTCTTAAAATTTTGCATAAAATTTAATCAACATCTTCTAAAAAGCCTTAATTTATTAACTATATCTCAAACAATTCTTTCTATTCTTGGGATAATTCAGTATTTATGGCAAGGAGATACACCGTGAAACAGAAATCAGCTATTATCAACGAAATTGATAAAGCACGACTGAAATTTTCGATTGAGCATTATATTCAGTACTTTATCGGCAAACGGGTATGCGAAATTACCCGCGAAGAAGCGCTGGAAGCAATATCCCTAGCTGTGCGCGAATTTGCGATGGACAAGATGTATCAAACTATTGCTCGCTACAATAAATGTAATTCCAAACGTGTTTATTATCTGTCAATTGAATATCTTATAGGCCGATTGTTGGCTAATAACTTACATTCTCTGGGGCTGTTTGATATTTTGAAGAGTATTAAAATTGACGGTTTTCCGGATATGACACTGGAGGAGATTTTTGACACTGAATATGATCCGGCACTCGGCAACGGCGGCCTCGGTCGTTTGGCCGCTTGTTATTTGGATTCAATGGCCTCGGTCGGTATTGCCGGATTTGGTTACGGCATTAACTACCAATTCGGTTTGTTTAAGCAAAAATTTGAAAATGGTTATCAAATTGAGCAAGCCGACAGCTGGAAAGGAGAGAATTCTCCATGGCAGTTTGTTCGCTATGATCGAATTGTCAAGATTCCCATTTACGGCAATGTGGAAATTCTGAACAATCCTGACGGTTCCAAAGACTTTTTGTGGATGAATACCAAAACGATTTACGGTGTGCCGTTTGATTTTCCGATTGTCGGCTACAACAGCAAATCGGTTAACTACCTGCGGCTGTTTTCGGCCAAAACCGATGACGAGCTTGATATTAACATCTTTAACGAAGGCGGCTATATTGAGGCGATGAAAGAAAAAATCGAGACCGAAACCATCTCGAAAGTTCTTTATCCGTCAGACGCCGTCGAATCCGGCAAAGAGCTGCGTCTTAAACAACAATATTTCTTTGTTTCCTGTGCGATTCAAGATATTGTCCGCCGCTTTTTGGAAAAGAGCAATGACTTTAAGAAAATGCCGGATAAAGTGGTTATTCAGCTCAATGATACGCATCCGGCAATTGCCATTGCCGAGCTGATGCGTATTTTGATTGATACCCATGGACAGGAATGGAACGACGCGTGGGATATTACCACCAAATGTTTTGCCTATACTAACCACACTCTGCTGCCGGAAGCTTTAGAGACATGGCCGGCAAGGATTATCGGACGGATGCTGCCGCGACATTTGCAGATTATTTACGAAATCAACCGGCGGTTTATGGAATTTGCCCGCTCCAAATTCGGCGACAATGAAGCCAAGTTGAGCAAGGTCTCGATTGTGTCCGGCACCGGTGATAATCAAATTATCCGGATGGCTAATTTGTCGATCGTCGGTTCGTTTTCGGTCAACGGCGTGGCGCAGATTCACTCCGACCTGATTAAGACCAAGCTGGTACCTGAATTTTATGAGCTATGGCCGGAAAAATTTACCAATGTTACCAACGGTATTACGCCGCGGCGCTGGCTTTTGCATGCCAATACCGGATTGGCCGATTTGATTACTTCTAAGATCGGCGACGGCTGGATTATTGAGCTTGATGAGCTCAAAAAGCTTGAGCCTTTGGCAAAAGACAAAGAGTTCATTAAAGCTTTCAATAATGTCAAAAGACAGAATAAAAAGCGACTGGCCAAGGTTATTCACAAGGCCTGTGGTATTTTGGTTGATCCGGACAGTATGTTTGTGGTACATGCCAAGCGCATTCACGAATACAAACGCCAGTTGATGACTATTTTGCAGGTTATCGGCGATTATCTGGACATTATTAAAGACAACAAAAAGCCGGCCGTGGCCAAAACTTATATTTTTGCCGGCAAAGCCGCGCCGTCGTACAACTTTGCCAAGCTTATCATCAAGCTGATCAACAACGTGGCCGATGTGGTCAACAATGATCCTAAGGTTTATGATATGCTTAAAGTGGTATTTATACCAGATTACAAAGTATCGCTGGCCGAAGTGTTGATTCCGGCGGCAGATTTGAGCCTGCAATCATCAACCGCTGGATTTGAGGCATCAGGCACCGGCAATATGAAATTTGCCTTAAACGGTGCACTAACGCTCGGCACGCTGGACGGTGCCAATATTGAAATCCGCGAAGAGGTCGGCAAGGAAAACTTTTATTTGTTCGGCCTGACTGAAGAAGAAGTGCAAAACAAGCGCAAAAACTATAATCCGCGTGCGTTGTATGAAAAAAATGACTATATCAAGCGCATCTTGAACGCGGTTAACTCCAATATGTTTTGCGAAAAAGATTATGTGCTGTTGTTCAAACCAATTTTTGAGGAGCTGGTCAACCGCGATTATTACTTTGTGCTGGCTGATTTGGAGGCCTTTGACAAGAAGATGGAAGAAGCCGAAAAAGACTTCCTTAACAAGGACGTCTGGGGTAAGAAAGCGCTGCTTAACGTGGCGCGCATCGGCAAATTCTCGTCCGACCGTTCGGTTAAAGAATATGCTGATAAAATCTGGCATATTAAACCGTGTTGACGGACGGTAGTTTATTAAAAATCCCGAAAGTTTTGCAGCTTTCGGGATTTTTTGTTTTATTTACAATTGTTTTCCCACTCTTTGTTGACTGTTCCAGCCCTGCATTTTTTGCTTGTTCCTTTGGCTCTCTTCTCGATTTTCCGATTCTCTTCCTGTTACCCGGCGTTCATCCGCTATTGTCGGCGCTATATCGGGAATATTAATTTTTTTGATTTCCGGTCCGCCATTTCTACCTACATTTTCGCAGGCTACCCGCAGGTTATCGTTATATGTCTTATCTAATTCCTGCAAGGCATTTCTTAAAGGATCCCTTTCTTTTTTATACTTTTCTTGCAGCCGAATAACTTCTTTTTCGACACCGATGTTTTTCTCCGTACCATCGCCCATACGCGCATCTTTCATGTATTTATCCAACACTCCCTGCAGCATCTTGCTGTTGTCGGCCAAGGGGTTGTATAATTTGCCATCGACTTTACCTTCCCCTATTTCTTTAAGGATCCGCGCCATAGCAATTTTAGCGGTAATTTTATCAATACCGTCCCACTTGCCACCATCTAATTTACCTTCTTTGCCTTTGTACATATATTTTTCCAATTCTTCCATGTGTGAAGAGTTGAACTTTGTAAACAACGCCTGCTGTCTGAATTGTTCAGGCAAAGAACCAAGACTTTTTGCCGCTTTCGGATTGCCGTCTGTATATCTTTCCAGCTGTTGATGCCAGCGCACCAAATACTCAACCTTGGCATTGCTATCATTTTTGAAATTTGCTTCTTCCTGTGTTTCTTTCAAAATGGTTTCCAGATCAGCGGCACCGATATCGCCGCCTATACCCTTGGGCGAGCTTTTCAGCAACGGCACCATTCCCGTTTTAACCGAAGCTTTCATGAAAGCAGCATTGACTTCCTTGCCGCCAAGCGCTTCCAATGATGGCAGAATAAAATATCTGCACCCCGCCTGCTTAAAAGGATCAAGCATCATACGGGCATGGTCAGCTTCGAACTTTAAGCCGTATTTCATATAGAAGGAAGCACTCGGCGGGCTGGTAAAGTTTAACTCGACGGCCAAATGCTTCGTATAGCTGCGGGTGCCGTCTTTTTTCATTTTGCCGTCATTAATCATGTCGTTTGGATCTGCATAGACGCTGATGATCGTTGAGTTCCAGCCGTTTGACGTCTTCATGCAATCAAGCCTGTAGCCTTTCTTTGTTGCCGCAGCTTTGGCTTTTTGGACCATTTCCGAACGCTTTGGCTTTACTTCCGGCAAAGGCTCCAAAAATCGTCCGAGGCTACCCGAAGAGTCATTGTTGTTGGACACTGCCCGAATTTTGCCGTTGTCTTTTTCGGCGGCGTTGAGCCTATCCATTTCTTTTCGCAAAACATCGGCGGCGGTGCCGATTTCGTTTTTGTTTTTATCAACGACTTTCAAATCCTTAAGCTTAAAATAATCGTCGATCCTAACGCCGCTGTCATAACAATATTCAGCTAATGCTTTGACCTGATCGCTGGTCATATTATCCGCACAGTGCGCCAACCCTAGTTGATCGCCAACCCAAGTAATGTCCAATCCGGTATTTTTTAAATTGCGGATGGAATGCACCAGACGCCCTTCTCTGTCGCTTGAAAAACGATGTTCATTTTGGATGATTTTTCTGCCTTGCTCATCTTGCAATTCTTGGCGATTACCTCCGGAATCCGTTTTGTAAGCATACTCCGGACCATAAGGCGAGGACATAAACAGTGCCAGATAACCCTTTTTAAACAGTTCTTGGCCGCCTTGCTCCATTTTATTACAATCTTCGCGGAACTTTAACAGGCTTTGCATAACCGCCGGCGGGGTATGGCTACCCAATAAGCCGATATCGCCGTACAAAACTTTGTTAATGTTTTCTTCTGCCTTATCGAATTTTTTTTTGGCTTCAATTGTCGGCTTGTAGTCCTGATTAAGTTTTTCTTTTTCTTGTTCTAAGTTTGCTTTTTCTTTTTGTTTTTCTTCTTTTTCTGAACCGTCGTCAAGGCTTGTAAGCTCTTTTTCAATTTTTTTTATACTCTGATTGATTTTGTTTAATTCCGTTTGGTAGCTCGTATATTTATCTTCGTGGTTAAGAAAAAAATCATTGCGATCCTCAAAAGCGGTTTTCATGTTTGGAAGTCCGTGACTGTCGTCATTCAACTTACCTTCATACTTAACGGCCTGACCTCCGCCCTTTTCATCGGCCGATTTGAAGCATTTGTTGACCTGATCGATTTCTTCTTGAAGATTTTTGATCAGCGGGCCGGCGTCAGGGCTGTCATTTCCGCCGAACAAAGCCAATATTGACTCAAAGTCGTATTCGTTTTTCAAATTTCTTCTGTTTTTTATCTTTTCTTCATCGAAAGAAATTGAAAAAGGATAAAATTTCTTTTCTTCTTCGTTCATGGCCGTTGTCCTTTTTGTGTAATTACCTTATTAAATTTATCATAACATATTTTAGAGAAAAAACAATATTTTTGTCTAAAATTTTGCTGTTTGATCCTATTTTTTGATTTTAGAATAAAATGCTTGACAATTATTAAAGATTTAAAAGAAAAGAGGAAAGATCGTGATCTTTCCTCTTCCATGCCCAAGCCTCTGTCTTTTTTTGCTCTATCAAAAAGCTGCCGAAAAAAACTTTCTTTTGCTTTCTGTTTTGCATAAAAATTTTTAAGAGTTATGGAACATTTGTGTTCACTCATTCCGGCAAAAGAAAGTTTTTAACTGTCTTTATTATCCCGTTATCATGAACACTTACAACATAACCCTCAAAAATGCCTTTTAAATATCTGCTTAATCCAAATGACAAGATTATGTTCTTTTGATTTAGACTTCTGACACAAAAAAGCTCCTCTGAACAAGGAGCTTTTTTTACAGCGACGGCTTATTTTTTCAAAACCGCAACGCCGGGGAGCTCTTTGCCTTCCATCCATTCCAGAAAAGCGCCGCCGGCCGTCGAGATGTAGGAGAACTTGTTTTCAACACCCGCGTTGGCCAGAGCCGAAACCGTGTCGCCGCCGCCGGCAACCGACATCAGCTTGCCGGCAGCCGTCAGCTCGGCCGCGTGTTCGGCAACTTTGTTGGTGGCGTTGTCAAACGGTTTCATCTCAAACACACCCAAAGGTCCGTTCCAAACCAGGGTGCTGCAGCCGTCCATTTCGGCATTAATTGTGGCAATGGTTTTGTCGCCGACATCAAGCAGGCTCCACCCCTCAGCCGGAATATGCTCGAGATCAACCGTTTTGTGTTCGGCCATCGGTTTAAACTCTTTGGATACAACAACGTCAAGCGGCAAAACAATTTTGCAGTTGTTGGCTTTGGCCGTGGCCATAATTTCTTTGGCGGTATCCAGCATGTCCATCTGTACCAGCGAGTTGGCCTCGTTGACCGTATCGATGCCGGTGGCTTTCATAAAGGTGTGCGCCATACCGCCGGAGATAACCAGCTTATCAACTTTTTTGACCAGATTGTTCAATAGATCAAGTTTGGTTGAAACTTTGGAGCCGCCGACAATGGCCATCAGCGGACGTTTGGGATCGTTTAAGCCCTTGGAAAGAGCGTTGACTTCTTCGGCCATCAGCAGACCAAAAGCCGCCGGACGCTCTTTAACCGCGGCGACCATAGAAGCATGAGCGCGGTGAGCCGTTGAAAAAGCGTCGGAAACATAGACATCGGCCGGTTTGACCAGTTCTTTGGCCCAAGCTTCGTCGCCTTTTTTCTCCTCGTTGTAAAAACGAAGATTTTCGAGCAATAGGATTTCGTCATTTTTCATGTTTTTGACGGCTTCTTCAACCTTTGGACCGATACAATCGTCAACAAAAACTACCTTGTGTCCCAAAGATTTTTGCAAATCGCCGACAATGTGCGACAAAGAGTTTTTCATGTCTCCCTTGCCTTCCGGCCGGCCGAAGTGTGAGATAACAACGACTTTGGCGCCGCGTTTCATCAGCTCTTTAATTGTGGGTACCGTGCGGTCAATACGAGCCGTGTTGGTCACATGGAAGTTTTCGTCCATCGGGACGTTCAAATCGGCGCGCAGCATGGCAACTTTACCGTGCAAATCGCCCAAATCATCAAGTGTTCTGTATGCTGTCATTTTCTATCCTTTTCTTATGCGCAAAAAACAGAACCCCCGCAACGGCGCGGCCGGCAGGGGTTCATTATCATCAAATTAGCCGTTGACTTTGGCCATGTGGGCAACCAAATCCAAAACCTTGTTGGAATAGCCCCATTCGTTATCATACCAGCTGACAACTTTGACAAAAGTCGGGGTCAGCTGAATACCGGCTTTGGCGTCAAAAATTGAGGTGTGCGGATCGCCCAAGAAGTCTGACGAAACGACCTGATCTTCGGTATAGCCCAAGATACCTTTCAATTCGCCTTCGGAGGCTTTTTTCATTGCGGCGCAGATTTCTTCATAAGAAGTCGGCTTGGCCAGATTGGCGGTTAAATCAACCACCGAAACATCCAAAGTCGGTACGCGGAAAGACATACCGGTCAGTTTGCCGTTTAAGGACGGGATGACTTTACCGACCGCCTTGGCCGCACCGGTCGAAGACGGAATAATGTTGCCGGAAGCCGCACGGCCGCCGCGCCAATCTTTCATTGACGGACCATCAACCGTTTTCTGGGTGGCGGTGGTGGAGTGAACCGTGGTCATCAAGCCTTCGGTAATGCCAAAAGCATCGTTCAAAACCTTGGCAATCGGTGCCAGGCAGTTGGTGGTGCAGGAGGCGTTGGAAACAAACTGCGTGCCTTTGACATAAGAATCGGTGTTGACGCCGCAAACAAACATCGGGGTGTCGTCCTTGGACGGCGCCGACATAACAACATATTTGGCACCGGCGTCAATATGACCCTGAGCCTTTTCTTTGGTCAGGAACAGGCCTGTCGATTCAACAACATATTCGGCGCCGATTTCGCCCCATTTCAAGTCTGCCGGATTCTTCTCGGCGGTAACGCGAATAGCCTTGCCGTTAACAACCAATTTGCCGTCTTTAATTTCGACAGTGCCGTCAAACCGGCCGTGCATGGTATCATAACGCAGCATATAAGCCATATATTCAACATCAATCAAATCATTGATACCGACGATTTCAATATCATTTCTCTTCTGGGCAGCACGGAAAACCAAGCGGCCGATACGGCCAAATCCGTTAATACCGACGCGAATTGTCATATTTATTTATCCTTTCTAAGATTGGTGTGCGGACAGCCTCCGCACGGGCATATCATAAAAATTTATCGTCTGTTAATTTAGCATTAAACAGAATTTTTTCAAGTTAATTTTTTGATTGTCCGACGGTTTCCAAAAACATACCATAGCACACCGAAGTGCCTGCTTGACAAAGACTAAAAAAATGCGCCATCATTGTTCGGTGAAAGGATTTGCGATGTCTGGAGCCGTTTTGTCCCGTTATACGCCGAAAGAAGAATTGTGGAACTGCATCATTCACGGTTTGGGAATCGGTCTGAGTGTTGCCGGATTGGTGTTACTGGCGGTGTTTTCCTCCCTCTATGGCGATGCTTGGGTGATTGTTTCGACGGTGATTTTCGGCATTAGTATGATTTTGCTTTATACGGCGTCGACTCTTTATCATGCCTTTAGACGCGAAAAGATCAAGCAACGACTCAAAAAATTTGACCATATTTCTATTTATTATCTGATTGCCGGAACTTATACGCCGTTTTTGCTGGTTAACCTGCGCGGACTAACCGGCTGGGTGTTGTTCGGCATTATATGGGGGTTAGCTGTTCTCGGCACGGTGCTGAAACTGGCATCAACTTCAGGCAGCGGTACTAAAATATGGTCTATCGGACTTTATCTGCTTATGGGGTGGCTTATTGTGTTCGCCTCACGTTCGCTGGCTGCGGCAGTGCCTGATCTCGGATTGATATTTTTGGTTTTAGGCGGCTGTTTTTATACTTTCGGTGTTTTGTTTTATGTCTGGAAAAGCCGCAAATACACACATGCCGTGTGGCACTTTTTTGTTCTGGTCGGAACGG
Source organism: uncultured Alphaproteobacteria bacterium (assembly GCA_944393715.1). Taxonomy (GTDB): domain Bacteria; phylum Pseudomonadota; class Alphaproteobacteria; order RF32; family CAG-239; genus CAZU01. The sequence goes on along the minus strand of CALYBB010000005.1, from coordinate 701 downwards.
TCATGCACTTTTTCGCCGTGCTTTATTCGTGCGTGCTGGTGTAGACAGTGGAAACTTTTTTATTGTCATCCATCCTTCTTTCTTACCATCCCAAGCACCTTTTTATTGTCATGCCGCCTTGCTATTTAAAGCCGCCATTGCTCCGTTAGGCAGGCATTCCTCTTATTTAAACTGTCACCCCTCCCGTCCAAGCATTCTTCTTATTTAAAACTGTCACCCCTCCCGTCCAAGCATTCTTGGACGGGATAAGGGGTCTTCTGCTTATATCAAAAACAGTAGAAGATTCCTGAGCCTCACTTTGTTCGGCGGCATGACAGGGTTTTTAAATCTTAAAACACACTCAAAATACTCTGTGCCGATTGCGCCGCAAGCGAAAGCGAATTAACCGCCAGCTGTTGTCTGGTTTGAAGCATTAAATAATTGGCCGATTCCTCATTCATATCCGCCAAAGTCAAATCATCCGCGCCGGTCTCCAAAACCTCCGCCAATGCCTCGGTAAAATCCTGTCGCGTCTGAATAATGCTGTAATTATTGCCGAGCTCCGCCTGAAAATTGCGAATACTGTTCAACGCCACCGCAATCTCATTCAGGCTTCGGGCAATATCCCCCTGCGTCTGCCAATCAAGTGTCGTCAACCCCAAGGCCTGCGCGCCCATATCTTTGCCGGCGACCGTAAACTGATGGCTGCGCGTCTCATTAAA
>CALYBB010000004.1 GCA_944393715.1 uncultured Alphaproteobacteria bacterium | reverse complement strand
ATTTGACAAGCATTATTTAAAAAAAACGCACAAAAAGCCTAAAAAAAGAACATAACACTTTGTAAATAAATATAATTTATGAATTGCAAAGTTTTCACGGTTCAAAAAAAACTTTTCCGCAGGCTCCTCTGATTAAGGTTGACAAATCGGCGCCAAAAACATATCTTATAGATAGAATTTTTCTATTTAGAGGAGAGTGAAGATGAAAAAGCTGATATATGTTGTTATCGTTTTGGTTATTCTGCTGATTTTGGCGGCGTGGCTGCGCGGCGGTCAACCGGAAGGGGCTATTGGGGAAGGAGCCATTGCTGAAACGGCTGCGACGGCAGAAGAAGTCGTTGTTGTTGATGAAGAGCCGACCGGCGAGGCCGTTGAGGAAGAGGTTATCGACGTCGTTGAAGAAAATCCTGAAGAAACATCTGGTGAGGATGAGACAGTCGTCGAAGAATAGAAATAGACCAGAAAAAAGCCCCTTGCAGTTATTTCGGCAAGGGGTTGTTTTTTTGTTTGAGGATAACTAACTAATAAACAACTGGGGAAAAATAAGGAGAAAATAATGCAGGTAGGAATTATAGGTTCGGGTTCTGTAGGGGCGGCAACGGCCTTTGCTTTGATGATGCGCGGCGTAGCACGTAAAATTACCCTCATTGATATGAACAAGGACAAAGCTTGGGCAGAGGCGACAGACATTGCGCATGCCGCGCCGTTTGCCTATGCTAATAAGGTAAAGTGCGGAGATTATAAAGACTTGTGTGGTTGTGAGGTTGTTATTGTTACCGCCGGAGCCAATCAAAAACCCGGAGAAACCCGCACGGATCTTCTGGGCCGCAATGTCAAAATTTTTGCCTCGATTATTCCGCAGATTGTTCAAAACGCACCAAACACCACCTTGCTTATTGCAACCAATCCGGTTGATGTGATGACGGAAGTGGCGCTCAAATTATCAGGCTTTCCAAAAGAGAGAGTTCTCGGCAGCGGCACGGTTTTAGATACGGCGCGTTTTCGCACCGATCTTGGATATCATCTCGGGGTTTCGCCCAAGTCGATCCATGCCAATGTCTTGGGGGAGCATGGCGACAGTGAAGTTCTTTGCTGGTCAAACGGCGATTCTGGCACATTGCCCTTGGAAAAAATAGGCAACGAACTCGGCCGTCCGCTGACAAACGAAGTCAAGGCCAAAATTGATGACGATGTTCGCAATGCCGCTTATAAAATCATCAACGGCAAAGGTGCCACTTTTTATGGCATCGCCGGTGCCTTGTGCCGGATTTGTCAAGCCATCACGACAAATGAATACGCTGTTTTAACGGTTTCAACCCATCATGCGGAAATTGCCGGCGTCAAAGATGTCTGTATCTCAATGCCGACGGTTATCGGCAAACGCGGCGTCCACGATGTCCTCTATCCGGAGTTAGATGCCGAAGAAAACCGGCAATTACAGGAAAGCGTCAAAAAAATGAAAAAATTTTCTGACGACGCTCTGGCCATGGTTGATGGGCTTCTTCCCTGAGAAAACGCTGCCCAGCCCGCAACGCGGCAGGTCTCAAAAACAAAAAACTTTTTTAAACGCCTAGTAAGACACGGCGCAACGCACATAAAGTGCCGAACCTGTCTGATTTTTGCGAGCAGCGACGCCGGAAGCCGATGCTCCGCGGGCTTGTATAGACAGGACACTTGTGCTGCTGATTTCGTTTGATGACAGATAATAACCGCTGTCGCCCAGCAGAATAGTGTTTGCGTTTGGCAAAGTCGACAAACCTGCATTAACTTTTTCTTTGATGGAAGAAGATTTTAAGAGGAACAGTTCATTGGCGCTGGGCAAAAAACCGCCTGTACTTTTGCACCATCCGGCGGCACTGTCGCTGCCGATGGCGGCAACAATTTTGTTGGTATTATCCTCGCCATCGGTAGCGGCAGAGCAAGTTCCGACCGAAGTACTGGTGCAGTTTGGCAGATCGCTGATGTCTGTGCCGTAACCGCCCCATTGGACAGAAGTCTTTGACGCAGTTACCGAAATAGCCAGCCGCTTGTCGGTATTAAACACAACGCCGATGGGATTTTTGCCGGAAGGCGCCGAAGTATAGCATTTTTTATCATCATATAAGACCGAACCAATCTCGCAAGGAATCTCTTCAGAAAGAGAAGACCCGCTCGGTTCAGAACAAAAAACCTGAGTCTCATCAAAAGGGCAGCGGAGAATTTTTTGTCCGGAACATTGGTCTTCACTATAAGAATACCCCATCTCGCCGCAGCTTGGCGGGGTCGAACAATCAATGGCGGCATAAGCTCCGCCGACAACAGTGCCGGCCAAGACAACACTGGCTAGTAACAAATATTTTTTCATCATCTGCCCCCTTACTGTTGCAAAAAAAGGAACCTTTTTTTGCAACGTTCTTTTATAAAAAGTAATTTTCTTTTCTTATTGTTTTTACGATATTTTTTCATAACAACTTACTGTTGCAAAAAAAGGAACTTTTTTTGCAACAGTTTCATCTATGATAGCACATAATGGTTAAAAAAACAATAACCAACCCCAAAGCCGTGCCGGTGCGACAAGTCTTTTTCAAGCTTTTAGGTTTTTATATTGTTTCCAGCCGCCGGCATAACTCAAAACTTTGTCAAAGCCATTTTGCAGCAAAATCCGCGCCGCCACATAACTAGTGTAACCCTTGACACAATGCACCATGATGGTTTTGTCTTTTGGCAGCTCGTTGAGACGCTCGCGCAGCTGCACCGCCGGAATATTAACCGCGCCGTCGATATGTTCGGCATTATACATTTCTTTGGGGCGCACGTCCAAAACCAGCATATCGGCAAATTCAGTGCCAAAGCAAGATTGATACAATCCGTCGCGCAGATTCTCAATCGCCATGCCGATGATATTGATCGGATCTTTGGCGCTGGAATAGGGCGGTGCATAGCAAAGCTCGGCGTCGCGCAAGTCTTTGGTCGTGCCGTTGAGCCGCATGATTGTGGCAATAACATCAATGCGCTTGTCTGCACCCTCAGCCCCGACCGCCTGCGCGCCGAGAATTTTTCCTTCGTCGTCATACAATACTTTCAGGCTCAAATCTTTGGCCTCCGGATAATAACCGGCATGTCCGCCGGCGTTGATAATCATCTTGTGATATGCAATCTGCGCCCCTTGCAATTGCCTTTCATTATTGCCGGTAAAAGCTGCTGTCAGTCCAAAAACTTTAACCACGCCGGAGCCTTGCGTCGCAGTATAGGGATAAGGCCTGCCGACGATATGGTCGGCAATCAGCCGTCCTTGACGATTGGCAGGCCCTGCCAGCGCCACCATTTGCCTCTGGCCGGAAACAAAGTCTTTGACCGCCACATTGTCGCCGCAGGCATAAATATCCGTGATATTGGTACGCATAAAATCGTCGGTGATGATTGAACCCCGCTCGGTGGTAGCAATGCCGGCAGCTTTGGCCAAGGTTGTTTCCGGCTTAACCCCGATGGCCAAAATAACCATATCCGCTGCCAGATGCTTCCCCGAATTCAACACCACGCCGTGTTCGTCAAAAGCTTTCAGACCGTCGCCAAGATAAAGCAAAACACCGTGGTTCTTAAGCTCATATTGTACCGGATGCACCATATCTTCGTCCAGCGGCGGCAAAATCTGCGGCGCCATCTCGACCAACGATACTTTAAGCCCCAGATGACAAAGATTCTCAGCCGTCTCCACGCCGATAAATCCGCCGCCGACAACCACGGCCGTCTGTGCGTTATGCTCTTTGACAAAGGCTTTTATTTTGTCGGCATCAGCTAGGTGTTTAAGTGTCCACCACGGTCGTTTGTCAAGCCCGTTAATCGGCGGCACGATCGGCGCCGCGCCGGTAGCCAGAACCAGTTTATCATAAACATATTCCGTTTCGTCTGCTGTAACAACCTTTTTATCTTTCGGCAAAATAGCGGTAACTTTGCAGTCGGTTTTAAGATTGATGTTAAATATTTTGCGCAAATTGTCGGTCGGCGCGACCTGCATTTTGTTCCGCAGAGCAATCACCCCGCCGATATAATAAGGCAAACCACAATTGGCAATAGATACTTCGTCAGTCTGTTCCAAGACCGTGATTTCGGCTTTATCGTCAAGCCGCCGCAATCTGACCGCGCAGCTCAGTCCGCCTGCGCCGCCGCCGATAATAACAATTTTCATCGTCCAGATCTTTCGTACACTATTAATATTTTCTATCGCTCAGTTTAGGCAAATTTGCTGTTTTATGCAAACAAAAATATAAAAAAGCCGGCTATTTTAAGAAATTATTGACAGCCTCGGTTAAATCCTGTTGATTGCGGGCATCCTCAAAATTATGCCCGCTGTTCGGAATTTTCGCCAATCGTTTTTTATCTGACTCGGGCAGGGCAGCATATAATTCGTTGATGTCTTTTGGGATGATAATGGTGTCGTTTTGCGCGCTGATCAACAGAACATCAGCCGCAATTTTCGGCGCCAATTTAAGGGCGTCAAAGCTTTTAGCTTTTTCCACCGTCTGATAAGAAATATCTTCGTTTTGATAACGGTAAATGCCGTCTTTTTTCCATTTACGGCAAAAGTCGGGCATATAGGTCATACAAGCGTCTTCCCATTTTTGGCCGCTGACCACCGGAGTTATCGGCACCAAAATACCCACCTGTGCCGGATGTTCCGCCGCATATTGCAACACGGATGCCCCGCCGAGCGAATGTCCGGCCAAAGCCAATGGTTCGTGATAAAAATTCTGTTTCTTTGCCCAATCAATTACCGTTTGCAAATCATCAACAAAAGTGCTTAGCCGAACATTAGCCACCCCGCCGCCGCTTTTTCCTAAGGAATAGCGGCTGTCAAAAGTAATGACCAGATAACCGTTATCAATAAAAGCTTGTTTGGCCGCCTGCACTGCCGGATGGGTCATATCAGATGCCAGCCCGTGTTGAATAATTGCCAGCTTGTCTTTCTCGGCGGTTTGTTGTCCGCTGATTTGCAAATAGATTGGTTCGTGTTGAGAGTTTTCAATCTGCGCTTCTTGAGGCGGTTGTGATGAGCACGCCGCCAAAACCAAAATTAATATTGCCGAATAAAATTTTCTCATCGTCAGACATTCCTTTGAAATTGTATACAAATGATAAGGCTGAAGATAGCACAAGCCGGCTTAATAATGCGTAAAATTTTAATACTAAAAAAGTCAAAACATAACGCTAAAAATACGCTTAAAAAACTCTTAAAGTTTAGACTGACTTTTTGCTCCGACTAGCAAATGCCTAGCAGAATAAATAGCATTCCTTGGAAAAAAGGGC
>CALYBB010000003.1 GCA_944393715.1 uncultured Alphaproteobacteria bacterium | reverse complement strand
AAGACTTTTGAAAAATCGGTGCAGAACCGCGATGGTGCGGCCGAGTTTGTGTTTTACGACGGACCGCCGTTTGCCAACGGCAAGCCGCATTACGGACACATCATGGTATCTTATGTTAAAGACGTCGTCGCCCGTTTTCAGACCATGAACGGCAAAAAGGTCGACCGTCGTCTGGGGTGGGACTGCCACGGTCTGCCGGCCGAGATGTCGGCCGAAAAGCAGCTTGGTGTTTCCGGCCGCAAGCAGATTGAGGCCTACGGGGTTGAAAAATTCAACAATTTCTGCCGCTCCGATGTCTTAAAATATTCCGGCATCTGGGTTGAGATGTTTAAGCGTATCGGCCGCTGGGTAGACTTCAACCACGACTATAAGACCATGGATCTGCCGTTTATGGAAAGTGTCATCAACAACTTCAAACAGCTGTATGACAAGGGCTTGGTTTATGAGGACTACCGCGTTTTGCCGTACTCTTGGGCGGCCGAAACCCCTCTGTCAAATTTTGAGGTCAATCAGGGCTATCAGGACAAAACTGACAACGCCATTACCGTGATGTTCAAACTTGAAAACGGCATGAAAATTCTGGTTTGGACCACTACGCCGTGGACCCTGCCGTCCAATTTGATGTTGGCGGTGGGCGAGGATATCGACTATGTCGTTATGGAAGAAGACGGCCAGAAGTATATTTTGGCGCGCGCGCTGCTCGGTCGCTATAAAAAGCAGCTTGAGCACGCCGTTGAGGCTGGCTCCTTAAAAGGGCGTGATCTGGTCGGTATGAGCTACGAGCCGATGTTCCCGTACTTCAAACACTTAAAAGACAAAGGCTGTTTCAAAGTCTTGTCCGGCGAGTTTGTTTCAACCGAGGACGGTACCGGCGTGGTTCATATTGCCCCCGGCTTTGGACAGGACGACTTTGACGCCTGCCGCGCGTATGACGAGCATTTTCCGGTTGTCTGTCCGGTAGATGAGGCCGGCAAATTTACCGCCGAAGTGTCTGATTACGAGGGCAAACAGGTTTTTGAAACCAACGAGCCGATTATGCAGTGGCTCAAAGAAAACGGCCTTTTGGTCAAAAAAGAACAATACACCCACTCTTATCCTTTCTGCTGGCGTACCGACACGCCGCTGATTTACAAAGCGATGTCGTCGTGGTTTGTCCGCGTGACTGACTTCCGCGACGATATGGTCAAAAACAACCGGCAAATTAACTGGGTGCCGGAGCATATCAAAGACGGCCGTTTCGGCAAATGGCTTGAGGGCGCGCGTGACTGGTCAATTTCGCGCAACCGCTTTTGGGGAACGCCGATTCCGGTCTGGAAGTCAGACAATCCGGCCTATCCGCGGGTTGATGTTTTCGGCTCCATTGCCGAGATAAAGGCCAAAACCGGATTTGATGTCGTTGATTTGCACAAGCCTTATATTGACGAAGTTGTTTACCCCAATCCGGACGATCCTTCCGGCAAGACGATGATGCGCCGCGTCGGCGATGTGTTCGACTGCTGGTTTGAATCCGGCTCCATGCCTTATGCTCAGGTGCACTATCCGTTTGAGAACAAAGAGTGGTTTGAGAGCCATTTTCCGGCTGATTTTATTGTCGAGGCCATGGACCAGACCCGCGGTTGGTTCTATACCCTGACGGTATTGTCAACCGCGCTGCACAATCGTCCGGCGTTCAAAAACTGCATTTGCACCGGTCTGTTGATGGCCGAAGGCGGACAAAAGCTTTCCAAACGCCTTAAGAATTATCCTGACCCGAACGAGGTTTTGGACACCATCGGCTCGGATGTTTTGCGTTGGTTTTTGGTCTCTTCGCCGGTATTAAAAGGCGGCAATCTGGCGGTTGACAAAGAGGGCAAAGAGATTGCCAAAGCCGCCCGCGAGGCTTTGATACCGTTATGGAACGCGTTTTACTTCTTTACGCTCTATGCCAATGCCGAAAGCTACAGGGCCAAAGAGGTTTATGCCTCAACCGAGGCGATGGACAATTATATTTTGTCCAAATTGAAAAAGCTGGCAGATGTCGTCAGACATGGGCTCGAAACTTATGACGTGGCCGTGGCCTGCAATGAGATTGCCTCTTTTATCGAGGTCTTGAACAACTGGTATATCCGCCGCACCCGCGATCGTTTTTGGGAGGGCGAGCCTCTGGCATTTGATGTCTTGTACACCGTTTTGCTCAATTTGAGCAAAATTGCCGCGCCGCTGATGCCCTTTGTCGCCGAATATGTCTACAAAACTTTAAGCGGCGAAGAATCCGTTCATCTGACGGATTATCCGGATCTGTCGGCAATAAAATTTGATGCCGCGCTGGTTGAGGATATGGACTTTTTGCAGGATTTGTGCTCGGCGGCTAAGTTCATCCGCGAAGAAAAGAACCTGCGCAACCGCCTACCGCTCAAGTCACTGACCATTGTCGGTCGTGATTTGCCGGCGGCCTATGGAGAAATTGTCAAAGATGAGCTAAATGTCAAAGAGGTTTTGTTTGACGCCAATTTGAGCGCCTATGCCGACAAAAAGATTTATCTTTATACGCCGCTTTTGGGCAAAGCTCTGGGCAAAGAGATGGGCGCGGTAATGGCTGCCTACAAGCAGGGACAGTGGAGTCTCAACGCCGACGGAACTTTGGCGATTGCCGGCCATAATCTGACCAAAGATTTGTTCGAAGTCCGGCTGGAGATGAAAGAGGGTGTTGCCGGCCGTGCCTTTGCCGATAACAAGGCCTTGGTTACGTTAAACACGACCGTAACGCCGGAACTCAAACGCGAGGGTATGGCGCGCGACTTCATCCGTCTGGTACAAACGCTGCGCAAGGATAAAGACTTTAATATTTCCGACCGTATTGAGCTGAGCTATGCCACCGACAATACCGAGTTGGCGCAGGCGCTGGAAGAAAATCGTGCTTATATTGCCGAGCAGGTTTTGGCGGTAAAGGTTGATAACTCCTGCGCCGGAGGTACCAAAGCCGACATTGAAGGCGCCGCCGTTTGCTTTGATGCCAAAGTAGCATAATAGATTATCATGCTTCCGCCATCAAGAGCAACGATCTTATAAAGGTGTGCCGTTTGTGGCTTGCCAAGCCTATGGCAGCAGCTCAAAAAAGATAGGCTCCGTTTTTTCAAAGCGGAGCCTTCCTTTTATCTGTTTCCGGCAAATCAAAAACAGACCTCTGAAGTTTATTTGGAGCGTGATTATGGTCTGTTGACATAAATTGCCTCGTGTGACAGATAAAATCTGCTTGTTTAATCACATCCCGACTCTATTTTTGTCAAAATTTTGGCTTATTTTAATAAATATGTCAACATATAATTACTATCTTTTTACAATATCACGTCAAAACAATGTATTACTTTTAGTCCTCTTTAAAATGCGCCAAGACGGTTCGGATATCTTCCTGATAAGCAGCAATTTCTTCCTCATGCTCAATTTCATCATGCAAAATATCTTCAGATATCCGGTATGTCTCAAAGTCTTTGCCGAAACACATTTCGCATATTTTTTGGTATCGGGTAATGGCACATTTTTCGGCTGTCATATTTTGCTCTAATAATTTGATAACCTGCGGATTTGCTGGTGCATCATATTTACACAATGCCGTCTTTTGCCATTCTTCGGGATTCAATACGGGAGTTCCGCCGAGTTCGATAATACGCGCGGCCAGTTTTTCAGCGTGTTCCAACTCTTCGCCTGCATGTTCTTCAAACTCATCGGCTATGGCCTTGCGCATTGGTCCAACCGCCAGACGCGCACCCAGCCAATATTGATAATAGGCCAGCCATTCTTCGGCAAAAGCAATATTTAAGATTTTAAGCAGTTCTTCCTTATCGACCTGTGATATACTTTGCGCCATTTGTCCCATTGTTTTTCTCCTTGCGTAAATAAAGTTGTTGTTTCAAAACCGCTAGATAATCACGATTTGTCACAAAACAAGATTAAAGTTGCTTTTATCAGAATTTGCCATTATGCTGACTCTGTCGTCCTGTTCCGGTTGGAGAAAAAATATGGTCAAAATAGCTCCCAGTCTTTTGTCGGCTGATTTTGCCGACCTAAAAAACGAAATCATCCGGCTTGATGAGGGTGGTGCTGATGCCATTCATCTGGATGTCATGGATGGTAATTTTGTGCCGAATCTCACTTTTGGTCCCTGTGTTGTCAAAGCCATAAGGCCTTATACCAAGCTGCCGTTTGATGCACATCTGATGGTCAAAAACCCCGATGAAATGCTGGAATGGTTTGCTTTAGCCGGAGTTGATATGCTGACCGTACACGCGGAGGTATGCCCGCACTTGGATAAGACGCTTGATGCCATTCATTCCTTGGGTCTAAAAGCCGGCGCTGCGCTTAATCCATCAACCCCAGAGGCGGTTTTGGAATATGTGCTGGACAAACTTGATCTGATTTTGGTTATGACGGTCAATCCGGGGTTTGGCGGCCAAAAATTTATGGAACATCAGTTGTCAAAAATAGCCAAAATTCGCAAGCTTATAGGCAGCCGCAATATTACCCTAAGCGTGGATGGCGGCATCAACCCGATGACGGCGGCCGAAGCCGTTTCTGCCGGTGCCGATATGCTGGTAGCCGGAACTGCTGTGTTTGCTGGCGGAAAAATTGCCGGAAATATTAAAGCTTTAAGATAATTTTAACTTGGCTGATTTAGGCTGGGCTTATAGAAATTGTCTGAAGAGTCAGGAAATAAAACCATGAAGTACTTGATTATGGTAGCGGAAGACGAAGAGGCTCTTTGTCTGATGCTGCAGTACAATCTGGAAAAAGAAGGCTATGAGGTTATTACACAAACCCGCGGCAGCCGAGTCATCGCCGATGTAGAAAAACACCAGCCATCGGTTATTTTGCTTGATTGGATGTTGCCGGAGATGTCCGGTGTCGAAATATGCAAACTTATTCGCTCAAAACCGGATATTAAAAATATTCCGATTATCATGTTGACAGCCAAGGGCGAAGAAGAAGACAAAGTCAAGGGGCTCGGTGCCGGAGCAGATGACTATGTTACTAAACCTTTTTCCGTGCCGGAGCTTATGGCCCGAGTTAAAACGCAACTCCGGCGAGCACCGGAACCGCAAAACGAAAAAGAACTTTCTTTTCAGGATATCCGCATGGATCTGGTAGAAAAAAAAGTTTTCCGTGGCAAAAATTATATCCATCTCGGACCAACGGAATTTAGGCTGCTCAAGATGCTGATGGAAACGCCAGGCAAAGTTTTTTCCCGCGAGTTTTTGCTCAAAAATGTTTGGGGTAGTAATATCTATGTTGAATCACGCACAGTGGACGTGCATATCCGCAGGCTGCGCCGTTCGCTTAACGAGTTCGGACCCGACTATATTCGCACCGTCCGAGCCACCGGATATGCTATTGACACTAATCCGCAACAAGACACCGAAAAAGTCGATGCTTGATTAAAAACTTGCTTTTCTGTTTATCCTGAGGCATTATCCTGACAAACGGAATGTGAGGTGTTTTTATTATGGCTTTGAAGTTTGAAATTTTGAACACCGACGGCAAAGCGCGTCGCGGCAAACTTTTGACCAAACATGGTGTCATCAATACGCCGGCTTTTATGCCGGTCGGAACTTGTGCTACAGTCAAAGCAATGATGCCGGAATCGGTAGCGGCAACCGGCGCCGAAATATTACTTGGCAACACATATCATCTGATGCTGCGTCCGGGAGCCGATCTGGTAGAAAAAATGGGTGGTTTGCACAAATTTATGAATTGGGACAAGCCTATCTTGACTGACTCTGGTGGATTTCAAGTTATGAGTTTGTCAGGTTTGCGCAAATTATCCGAAGAAGGAGTGGCTTTTTCGTCGCACGTTGACGGCAAGAAATATTTTTTATCGCCGGAAGAATCAATCAAAATTCAGCATAAGCTCGATTCAAACATCACCATGTGTATGGATGAATGTGTCAAGTTGCCGGCGGAATACGAAACGGTTAAAAAGTCGGTCGAGATGTCAATGCGTTGGGCCAGACGTTCACGCGATGCCTTTATTGACCGCGCCGGTTACGGCATCTTTGGTATCCAGCAGGGCGGTGATTATGAAGATTTGCGTGGATTTTCAGCCGAGAAGCTTAAAGAAATCGGCTTTGATGGCTATGCCATCGGCGGTCTGGCTGTTGGCGAAGGGCAGGAAACCATGTTTAAAGTTCTGGATTACGCGCCGGAAATGTTGCCGGTTGATAAACCCCGATATCTGATGGGTGTCGGTAGACCCGATGATATTGTCGGTGCGGTTTTGCGCGGGGTCGATATGTTTGATTGCGTGATGCCGACGCGTTCCGGACGCACGGCACAAGCTTTTACTTCTCACGGCACCATTAATATTCGCAATGCGAGACACCGTGAAGATCCCCGCCCCTTGGAAAGCGAATGCGACTGCCCCCTCTGCCGCAATTATTCTAGAGCATATATCCATCACTTGCAAAAATGCAATGAAGTGCTTGCAGTTATGCTTTTGTCATGGCACAATATCCGATACTATCAGCGCCTGATGCAAGGGCTGCGCAAAGCCATTGAGCAAGGGCGCCTTAGTGATTTTGCCGCCGATTTTTATGCCAAACAACGAGCCGGCGATATTGAGGAGTTATAAGAATGGCTGATGAATGCAATTCCCAAAAAATTAATTTGCGCGTCTGTGTGTCCGGTGGTCATTCCCCCGGAAACGATCCTGTCTACGAGCAAGAAACCTACCAAATGGGACGCCTGATTGCCAAGCTTGGTTTTTGTCTTGACTATGGCTTTTCTAATTCCGGCGTTATGGGAGCAGTGGCCAAAGGCGTCTTGGACGAATGGGAAAATCACAAAGAATTGTATCAAGGAATCAGTCCAATAGCCGGTATCACAACACAGGAATATTACGATCTGTACGAAAAAGATGCCTTGTTGGAAAAAATAACCGATGTTGTTCTGACCGATACAATTGAAAACCGCAAAAAAAAATTATTTGATGCGGATATCGTTGTCTTTGCGCCGGGGGGTGTTGGCACATTGGACGAACTGGCATATGACTGTGTCGCAATGCAAGATGGCTTTATCAAAACCAAACCTTTTATTGTCTACAACATCAACGGCTTTTTTTATCATATTTTGGAATATTTAAAGGAAATGGTTCAATCCGGATTTGCTCAGCCGGTACCATTTATTGTGGTGGACAATAACGAAGAACTGGAAATTGCTTTCCGGCTTTTAAAATTGCGTTACAATGATTGTGAAAGTTTCAAAGAGGCCTACTATCATGCCCGTCAGCTGGCCTACGAGTTGCCTTATTTTATTAAAAAGAAAGTTGGTAAAATCTGGGTCGAGCACCTTATTGACGAAATGCAGGAGATCGAACAGAATGGCTCAATGGAACAAAAACGCACCTTGCATGATGAAATTGAAAAAGCCTATCTGGAAAAAGAAATTGCACGAATGTACGATCGTTTGGCCAAAGCCGGACGCGATACGGCCATGGTCAGTGATAAACTGACCAAGCTGCAAAATTCACGCCTAAAAAATTCTTCTTAAATAAATTTTAAGTCGCGGTTGTTAAAATCCTTTTGTTTACCGACAAAAGGATTTTTTTAAGGGAGCAAAGTAATAAGGAATTTCCAAACATGCTAAATGTGATTTGGGCAGCTTTTTTTATTTTAGCGGGACTGTCAGCCCTCAAACAGTCTTTTGCCGGCAATTGGGAAATCTGGCCGGAGCTGGTCAACAGCCTGTTTGCTAGTGCCGAATCTGGCTTTAAAATTGCCATAGGGCTAACAGGGGTGCTGTGTTTTTGGCTCGGGTGCCTAAAAATTGCAGAAAAATCAGGGCTGACAAATCTGCTGGCAAAAGCTCTCTATCCATTATTTTACCGGATTATGCCTAGTGTTCCAAAAAATTCGCCGGCGTTTGGTTCCATGGTTATGAATATTGCAGCCAATGTTTTGGGGTTAGACAATGCCGCGACGCCCATGGGGCTTAAAGCTATGGAAGAATTGCAGCAGAGTAATCCGCACAAAAATAAAGCCTCTGATGCCCAAATATTGTTTATGGTTATCAATTCATCATCAGTTACGCTAATTCCAATAACTATTTTGCTATACCGCTATCAAATGGGGTCGGCTAATCCGGCAGCTGTTTTTATCCCGATATTATTAGCAACTTCCGTGTCGACACTGACAGGCTTTCTGGCAACCGTCTTATGGCAAAGAATAAATATATTTAACCGCGTCATTTTGGCATATCTTATAGGTGGCGGGGCATTCATTGCCGTGGTGGCTTGGGGGTTTGCTTCTTTAGATGAAGCTGCGCGGACAAAAGTTTCTTACTGTATCAGCAACCTAATTTTATTCGTTTTGGTTTTAGTATTTATCATTTCGGGATTATTAAGAAAACTCAATGTTTACGAACTTTTTATTGAAGGTGCCAAAGACGGTTTCAAAATAGCCGTGCAGATCATTCCTTACCTAGTTGCCATGTTGGTAGCCATAGGAGTGTTTCGAGCTTCCGGCGGACTGGATTATATTTGTTCTGGCATCATTTGGTGTCTGGAACAATTAGGGGTTAACACGGATTTTGTTGCAGCATTGCCAACAGCCTTAATGAAACCTTTGTCAGGGAGCGGCGCAAGAGCCATGATGCTTGATACTTTTGCAACCTATGGCGTAGATAGTTTTGCCGGATTTGCGGCATCAATTATTCAGGGGTCTACTGAAACAACATTTTATGTCTTGGCAGTTTATTTTGGCGCGGTTAAAATAAGCAAAACCGGAGCAGCCTTGCCCTTGGCCTTATTGGCCGATTTTGCCGGCATCGGCACCGCGATTGTTTTGGCTTATTTGTTTTATTGAAGGAATATCTGGTGAAAGTACTTATTCAGCGTGTTTGCAAAGCTTGTGTCAGAGTTGACGAAAAAGAAGTTGCAGCTATCGGCAAAGGTTATCTGATTTTGGTTGGTATTGAAAAGGGCGATACCCAAAAAACGGCAGAGTATCTGGCAAAAAAAACAGCTTATTTAAGAATTTTTGGAGATGCCTCAGGCAAAATGAATCTGTCTGTTATGGATATTGGTGGCGAAATTCTTGCTGTTTCGCAATTTACGCTGGCAGGAGATACCTCACGCGGCAATCGCCCCGGATTTGAAACGGCCGCCCGACCGGAAGAAGCCAAGCCGCTTTATGAATATTTTGTATTATGTCTGAAAAAATACGGACTAAACGTGCAATGTGGCATTTTTCAAGCCGATATGCAAGTCAGTCTGACTAACGACGGACCGGTTACTTTTATGCTGGAAAGGAGATAAAAAGATGGAAAGAGAAGAGGCTCGGCGGCAAGCCAGAGAGATCGTTAATGAACTTATGGAATATCCTTTTGCACAGATATTTGATATTTTGCCGGCCGAACAAAAATTAAAAGCCATTTACCAGCAATGTCCGGATTCTATTGACGCGCTTATAGGATTGATGTTTGCCAATATTATGCTTGGTCGGAGAGATAATGCTTTGGCTCTCAGCAAAAAAATATGGGAAATTGGCGGCGAATTGTCCTCGTTTTTTGAGCTGATTTATAGCGACAATCTGCTCAATCTTGGAGAAACCGAAAAAGCCGGCATCCTGCTTCAGGACAGGTTAAATCATATCCGTAACAACCTACAGCATTTTTATATGGTGCTAATCAAATATGCTTTGTTTTCCGGAAATCTGGCCTTACTAAAACAAATCGGCGACTATCCGGAAGTTTATGATCAAGAGCCGGTCTTGTTTGATTTTGCGGCCGATCATGCTTTTAATCTGTCCGTCAAAGATTATCGCGCTTTTATTCGTATTATAAAAGAAGGCTTACAGGACTGTTTGTGTGCTTGGGAATATGCCTTGCACGATGATGGCAGCTTGGAACTGTTACTATATACTTCTCTGGATGTTCCGCAAAATACATCCAGACAACAAAGCCTGCTCGAGAAAATAAAGGGCTATTTTTTAAGTATGCAACAGCCGCCCATGCACGATATATTTTTCCGAGTGCTGAATATCAAACTGCATCCGGCGTGGGTCGGAAGTACGAATGATTCGGCGTAATAATAGGGCCATCATATTCAGTTTTTATTTCCGGCAGCAGTTTCTCAAGGCCAGTGCTCAGAAGTTTGCGCGTCAGATCCGCGGCAACGGTCTGGGCATCATCTTTGGCATCAAATAAAACAAAGCGGTTTTGATGCTCGGTTATGGTCTTTGAAGAAGCCGTATCTGTAAGTTCCAGAGCCACAACAATCTGCAGGCGGCTGGTTTCGGAATTAATGCTGTCCACCCGAGCTTTCAACACTTTTGTCCTCAAAACATAATCGGCGTCGTCATTGACGGCAATAGCTTTGACTCCTGGTATACCGAGCAAAGCTTGTTCAATCTGCGAAAAAAAGCCACCGGTTGATGCACCGTTGTAAAAAGTCGTTCGGTCGACAAAAACCCTGACATCATCTTCTTTTGAAGAAACACTGTCTTTCGGTTGACTGACGACAAAAGCTTTTTTTTCTCCAATTTCCCGAGCCGGTTCGGCCTTATTTTCATAAGCAATTTGCTCATTAATGACAATATTTGGTTTAGGCGGAATCGTAATCCCTAAAACATTTTCTTCGTTTGTTGTGCTTTCAAGCTCAAGAGACAATGCTTTATCTTTTATATCTTCTTGTTCCGCGGAAAAAACTTCGGCAATTGCCGCTGCAGAAAGATAGGCGCTCAATTCTACGCAGACACTTCCGTCACTGGGGCTGTCTGCATTAATTTTTAAGTCTTCAAGATAATTATCGACAAGCTGATAAACCTTAATATTAAAATTATGCGTATTCATATTGCTGCGAAATCGGCTCAATTCGGGAATTTCCTCAACAGCCTTAAAAGAGGCCTTGTCCGTAGCTCTAACTCGAGCCGAAGCCTTGCTTTCACCCTCAGCCAAATTTTCACAAGCCGATGCAAAAACAGATATTTCCCGCGGTGTCTCGCCTATTTGCGCATGAGCAAAAGATATCTCCGCCAGTAATACAAAAACAGGAGCAATCCAAAATTTTTTCATCTACCACCAGCTTCCGTCGTCATTTTGCACCTGACGCAAAGTATCCTGCCAGCTGCTAAGCGGATTTCCCTCTTTATCATAAAGCTCCAGCCGATAAATCAAAACGGGAACTTCCGGTGTATTGGCATTGTTAAGGCTGCTTTTCAAAATATAAGAAGCCTGCTTTTTATCCTCAACAATATTAAACATTGCAGAATTAACCAATATTTCTTTAGCCGTTTTGCCGGCTGCGGCTTTGCCTTCTGGAAGATAACGATCTATAACCAGAGTGTCTTCAATATAAAGCGGAGCATCTTTATTCGCCGCAAAAATAGCCGGTGCCTCAGCCAACATTTTATTGACGGCACGAGTTGCCACAATAGCATATTCCTGAGGCGTAATAACATAATCAGCCGCCGCATAACGATCCGCGCGTTTTGCCAGATGATAACCGGCGCCAGAAATTGCAACATAATCCTCTCCGGCAACAGCAACCTCGTCTGAGGCGTCGCTTCCGTCAAAAAAATCAAGCAAAGTCAATGTCTGATTGCTGCAAGCCGTTACGGCCAAAAGGCTCAAAGCGAGTACCGAAAGTTTTTTCATTGATTTATTCTCCTTTTGACACAAACACCTATTCCAACTATAGCGGCATTACCGCAAAATGAAAATTATATTTTGGACTTATTCACTATTTGCTTTTTAATTTAATTTGCTCTACACTCTAACATATTTAAGCCTTTTCAGGAGACGCCGATGCCAATGGTTTTCACGATATTTTTGCTCGGTTTGGCCGTGTTGATTTATCCGCTGCGCCGCAATCGGTTTTATCTTTTAAATGCCGCCATGGTTATCGGCGCTTCTTATTACGTTGAGAATCATTGGTTCAGGGTAGAAAATATTTTTTCATATAAAATTATTTTGTTGTTTTTAGTGTTTCATATTGTCTGCATCAACCTGACAACTTTTATTGCTTATGGTGTTGACAAAAGGGCTGCGGTGCGTCGAGCCTGGCGGGTTCCGGAGAATGATCTTCATGCCTTGGAGTTCTTGGGCGGTTGGATTGGAGCTTGGTTTGGACAAAAGGTTTTCCGTCATAAAACGGCCAAAAAAAGCTTCCAAAACATGTTTCACCTGATGATTATTTTGGAGTTTGCCGCAATATGGGGCATCTTAAAATTTTTAGGGCTGATTTAAAGACGTTGTCTTTTAAGCAGGACATAAAAAGCGCCATTGCCTCCGTCAACAGGCAAGGCCTGTACAACACTCAACACGAAAGGACGAATATCCGGATGATTCAGCCAGCCGGGTAAGGCCTCCCGAATAATGCCTTTAGGCTCATACCAAGTATCGTCCTCTTTTTTGATTCCTTTTCCGGTAATAATCAGCACGCAGCGGCGTTTCATGCTAAAACAGTGATGAACAAAATCAACCACGGCAGCAAAAGCTTCTTTTTCTGTGCGGCCATGCAAATCAAGCCGAGCTTCTATTTTAAAACGTCCATTGCGGAATTTCTCGGCGGTTATCCGGTCTAAACAGTCAGTATTACCAAGAATCAGCGGAACAAAAGAATTGGCATCATAAACGCCTTTCATCTGCACTGAAGGCTTAATTTCGTCTAGAACCAAAGGTGCGGCAGGTTTTTCTTCCGGCTGTTTTAAGCGCCGAACGTTGCTTATCTCTTCTTGCCACGCCTCAATATCTCGAGGCTTTTTCCCTTCAGGCAGCTTCCGCATCAGGAGCCTCTTGTTCTGCCGGCTTTTTTTCGGTCATCAGATCGGCACAATGCAAAACCACAAATTCCTTCCAGTTACCTTCCGGAGCAATGCATCCCTGGCTCTTGTCTGAGGCATTTAACAAAACAATCCCGCCAAAATCCCACAAACGGCAACAGCTGTCATAATCAGCGGTCAGCAATGTTTTGGCACGTTCAAATAATCTTTGCTCAAGCTTCTTTCTCACCAGATTTGACGAAAGCATGATTCCGGCGACCATAAAGGCAAGCCCCCATAAAATACCTGCCGCCCAAATCAAAAAAAAGCCCATTGCCACCGGCAACAATGCGGGCAGCAAAACTTCCCACGGATTATAAACCGGCGATCCCGGAACATTTATTTTTGAGCTTATCAAACAAAGGTGCAGCCTATCCTCGGCAAGGGCTTTTTGCAGAGCCTTAAAGATCAGCAAATCAGCTTTATTATTTTTAGGCATTACTCAATCTCCTGTGTTACCGGCAACAGCACAAAATAGCGTCCGGCCGAATTCATTTTTCCGGCAGCCTCCAAAACATCATCGCCGCCCGATCCCCAGAAATAATCACCGCGCACGGCACCTTTGATTGCACTGCCTATATCTTGAGCCAAAACCAAACGATTCAAAAGGGCTTTGTCTGGCGAGGTAGTCTCAAGCCAGAGCAGTGCGCCCAACGGCACAAAAGACTTATCTACGGCCAACGAGCGCCCTGCCGTCAGTGGTACGCCCAAAGCGCCGATAGGTCCTTCGGGATTACCCAGACGATGAAAAATATAGCGCTGATTTTCTTCCATATTTGGCCGCGCCAGTTCTGGGTTAGCTTTAAGCCATTTTTTGATGCTGCCCATAGAAGCTTGTTTGGGTTCCAAAAGACCTTTTTGCAGCAAAACAGAACCGATTCCCTTAAAGGGGTGTCCATTGCTTTCGGCAAAGGCTATACGTAGTTTTCCGCCATCCGGCAAAACGGCGACAGCCGATCCCTGAATCTGCATAATATAAACATCAACAGCGCTGTCCGCCCACAAAATAACCGGAGCATCAATACGTTGCCGATTAATTTCGGCGCGGGTATAATAAGGAACCAACCGGCCGTCTTGCACGCGTCCGATAATCTTTTTTGCCGGCAGTGCCTCATCAAAATCCTTAAGATTTGCCACAACCAAATCATTCGGCCGTCCGTAGACCGGATACTTATAGCGTTCGTCCGGCACAGGCGAAGCTTTTATCTCGGCCTCGTAATAAGCGGTAAATTTACCTTCCGATGAATTTTTATAAACGACCAAATAAGGCCGAAAATGTTGCCTGATAAAATCTTTAAATTTGTCCGGCGTTATGTCTTCTGCCGCCGCACAAATCTTAATATAATCCGGTCGGCTGATTTTAATTTGTGCCTGTCCGTTTCCCAAAAAATCGCCTTTTTGTCTGGCGATGACGGCGCAGCCGCGGCGAAAAGCCTCATATGCCGATGACATATCATCGGCATCAAAGCCTCTTAAGTCGGCAAAAGAAACAGGTTTTAGCTGCAAATCAGCCGCCGGTATCGGCTTCTCTTTTTCTTCCGAGCACCCCGCTAAAACTAACAACAGAAATGTCAAAAATATATATTTATGCATCATTTTTTTGTAGAAACCAACACCCAGTTGAGCGTTTTGGCGTCAAGCGGACGCTCAAAAGTCCAGACATCGGTAATGGTTTGAATATAGTTTTCATCTCCCTGAACAACTTTATTGTCTTTGTCGCGCAAGACATTGATTTGCTCGGTTACAAACTCGACACTGATTTCGGCTTTGTTTTTGCCGGCAATTTTGGCATGGATGATTTCAGCTTTGTCAAAGCAGATAAACTCGGTCTCGGCAGTCATCTCATCAGCCTGACGTTGACGGATAACTTCCTGTAGTTTTTTATAAATTGTGTTGCTGACAAGCATTTTGAGCGCTTCAGAATCGGCTTTGTTAAAAGCTTCGGTAATAACTTGAAAAGCCTTTTTTGCGCCACTGATAAAAACCTCTTTACGAAAATTCGGTATCTGGCGCAAAGCAGCCTCGGTTTCAGTCAGGGGCTCAGTCTCAAGAGGGGTTATTTCTTGTTGTTCGGCTTTTTCTTGTTTTTTGAGGTTGCGTTCAGCTTCAGCACGCAAAATATTACACAATTTTTCGGCACTTTCACGGCTCATTCGTATCTTGCGGGGCTCTTCTTCGGGGCGTGTTCCCAAAGCCCGCCACAAACGCTGAAAAATAAGCGCAACAACAACCAGCAAAACGATAATATCCAAATTCGTCATTTATCTCTACCTCATTTTTTATACTCTTATGAATATAGCGGCGTCGTAAATTTTTATCAACTGTTTATTATCATTTGACCTAAACAAATTTTAAATGTATGAATGTAAAAACAAATAGCAATCAGGAGAAATATTTATGGAACAAAAACAACAACCGGCTATTATGGTCCAAAGTCAGTACATCAAAGATATGTCGATGGAAATTCCGCATGCACCGGCAGTTTTCAAAAAATTGCGGCAACACAATCCGCAGGTTAATGTTGAAGTTAATGTTGAGGCACAAAAACTTGAGGACGACAAGACCTTTAATGTGCTCCTCAATATCCGTGTCAACGGAGATATTGAGCAAGAAAAGGCCTTTATTTTGGAATTGTCTTATGGTGCCGTGGCAACACTAAATATTCCGCAGGAACATCACGAACCGGTATTGATGATCGAAATCCCGCACATGATGTTTCCGTTTGCGCGGCAGATTGTGTCAAACACCATGACCAACGCCGGATTGCCGCCGCTAATGCTGAATCCGATTGATTTTGTGGCGATGTTCAATGCCAAAAAGGCACAAGAAAACAAAGCTGAAAAAGCAAATTAAAAGAAGAGGCCACGCCTCTTTTTTTATTGTTCCGCAGGCTTTCTTTCGTTATCCTCCGGCTTCTTTTTCATTTGCTCCGAAGCTTAAAAACAATCTAAACTTTGCATTAGAAGAGAATTTGGCATAAAAAATCCCTGCCGACAAATGACAGGGATTTTCATGCCTTAAGGCTTCAGGATTTATCTGCCGCCGCGATCCAATGCATGTCCGGTAGGCTTGGCATTATTCTCGCGCCACGTTCTGATACGTTTGGCTGCTTCTTCTTGCCTATTTGCATAGTCTCCCGTCTCATCGCGGCCGCCTTTTTCAACCGCTTTAGCTATCTTGTTATTAAGTTTTTCCTCTATTTTAGCTTTCTTCTCGCCAAATTCATCCGCAAAACGTTCGGCCGCCGGACTGTTTTGGTCGGCCTCGCTGCCGGATATCAGATTATAATGCTGTCCGAGTCCGCTTTCGGTCATCGCGCGAGAAATATTTTCAGATGCTTTCTGTGCGGTTTCTTGATCCAAAATAACCTCTTTTTTGCCTACCATGGTCGTAACAACGCCGCTTTCTTTGTCAAGGGTAAAAGTCAGAGCATTTCTGCCTTCGCCATAGCGGACGGTAATGGCATTTTCCGCGTCGGCCACTTCGGCGCTGCCAAGGTCATTCATGTTCAATGATAGCGGAACCTGATGAATGGTTTCTATTCCGCCGCCGATGACGGTTTTGGTATCGCCGGACGTAACTTCGTTTTGCCATAGGTGCAAGTTGCCTTTATTGTCCATCCGGATATATTCAGCATTTTCATCAACTGTCGAATCAATCGCAAAATCATCTCCGCCGGTGGCATAAGTTCCCGTCGCCATACTAGACGGATCTTTGAAGTTAAGTTCAATTTTAGCACCTTCCGGCGTTTCAATCACAAGAGGCACCGGTTGAATTGGAGGCAATTCATCTGGCAGAGGCTCCGGCTCGACTTCCGGCAGCTTAGCCGCTCTGACATCAAGCTCTGGCTGCTGCGGGGCAGGTGGTTGTTCGGCAGGTATTTCTCTTTCTATTCTATGGCCTAACTTCCAATAATTCGTATGCCCGTGATCACAGTTATCGCCTTCCTCGGCTTTGATCATGACAGAACTTGTCGGAACATATCCCTCACCATGATAATGACCCTGATCATCAATCACGGCCAGAGCTTTATTAATTGCGGCATACTGTTCAACCGTGAGCTGGTTGCCGCAGTTAAGCAAATTATTCAACGCAGTCATCTCTTCTTCATAGTGGTATCTGACGGCCCCCTCAATAGAACGGCCATTGGCATCAACCCTGTCAGTATACGCATCAAGCCGCTGATACTTGAACAAAACCTCTTCTTTTGTCAATCCGCCAAAATTCTTCATAACATCATCTGCAGACAAATTCATATACATTCTGTCCAGATCTTTCGCGGCATACAATTTCAACAACAAATCATATTGATCGCGGGTAATTCCCATTTCCGCGTTGTACTCTTTAGGGAACAAGAAGGTCGTTTCAGAAACTTTTTCCATTTCGACCGGATTATTGTCGGCGCCATCTGCACGATTTTCGCCGCCGGATGTTTCATTTCCGGCTGTTTCCGCAGCATTGCCGCTATTCCCTTCCACGGTCTGAATTTTTGCACTGTCAACCGGAGCGCTCTGTTCCAAACTGTCAACCGGAGCACTCTGTTCCAAACTATCAGCTGGAATACTCTGTTTCAAACTGTCAACCGGAATATTCTGTTTTAAGCTGTCAAGCGGAGCGGCTAGTCTCAAGCTGTCAGTCGCAGCACTGTCGCTCGGAACAATTGTCTCCATACTGTCGATAATTTGTTTATTAACGTTCTGAATATTTGTTCCGAGTTTTTCAGCTTGCGGCACCATTTCATGATCAAATTCGCCAAATTTAACAACATCCGCCACCGCTGCGCCAACAACAACCGAAGCCAACGCCACCGTATCGGCTTTTTCGTTAGCTCTGGCCGTATTGAGCGCATTAAGATTTTCAAGCGTCGGATTCTCCAAAAATTTAGCTGTTGCATTTTTCCGGCTGAACAAGGACACAATCCGGCTGGTTGTTTTACCGACGGCCATCGTTCCCTGACGGGCAAACATCCGCATTGTTCCGGCTCCGGCCATACCGCCGCTGATACCGCCCACAACCAAGCCCTCTGTCGTCCTCAGCCAAGCGCGTTTTTTAAAGTCAGGCTCGGCATATTTTTCCGCTTTGGCGCGTTTCCAGTTTTTGATACGATAATTCCATCGGTTTTTAAAGCCTTTGATACCTTTTTCACGCATCTCTTGACTTAATTTGTCATAAACCGGAGCCACCCAGGCATTAACCGCGGTCCAACCGGCATACATAGACGCACCCGTAACGACAGCCGCAGTTGCAGGATTAGCCATTAACGCGGCTGACGCACCAAATACCGCAAAGTTGGCCAGTATTTTCTTATAACCGCCTTGTTTAATGATATTATCCCAGCTCGCCTGGAAAACCTTTTTGGTTTTCTGGAGGAAAGTCAGCTTATTCTCATCAATCCGTTTGCGTTTCAAAATTTTGGAATTTTTCTTATTTTCCAAATTCAGCATCTCGGTATCAACAGCGATTGCCGCGGGGTTAATTTTGGCTTTACCGGTCAAAATATCTTCCAAGGCATTCTTGATACCGTCTTTGCCCTCTTTGGATTCGATCTTTTGAGTTTTCTTGTTATAGGTGATATTTTCCAGCATGGTCGCGGTTTCTTTGTGCCCCGCAAAACAGGTCAAAAGGACGCCGCGCTCAAATTGACTGGCAACTTCCTGCTTATAGGCATCAAGCATTTCTTCCGCCGTTTTATAGCGAAGCTTAAAACTCTTGTCCTTTAAAATCTCATTGGTGGCACGCATGGCCGCATTGGCCAGCAATTGTTGTTTGTAGCCTTGGATTTCTTTGGCATCGGTGCCGTCCGGAACGTCAAACTGAATTATGTCGGCCAACTCAGCACATTCGGAATAAATATCCGTTAATTTGCCGTCGTTATCATAAACATCCAGATTGTTGATAATTTGATCCAAACAGCCGTCATTTTCCGTAATAACTTTGCCGTCAACATTGCTCCAACCGGACAACTGGGCCAATCTGTCAATGAATGCATTTTTGGCCGCGTCCGAGACATCGTCCAAAACACCGGAACGGTCTGCCTCGTCATAATGAGCGAACTCATTGTCTGATATTTCCTCTCTGGGCCAGCTCAACTCATCTTCAATTTTTGTTTTTTCTTCTTTAATTGCTTCATCAAAGACGCGGAGTTCGTCGGCATCATCTTTTTGAATGGTTTTCGCCGTTTCAAGCAGAGCCTTGCGCTGCAGGTAAGAAACAAGGTCATCTTTGCCGTCTAAGGCTTTAATTCGGCTGTTTACGACACCATATACAATGTCTTTTACTTTGTGCTTATTGCCTTCGGCATCCGTTACTTCGGCTTGCAGAGCCTCCTCATCTACGACTTTTGCGTATGACAACAAATCATAGGCACTATTTTCGGCCTCGTTCTTAAATCCGGCCGCGGCATTTTCCCGTAAACGCGTCGTCATTAATTCTTTGATTTTTTCTTTAATGGTGCTTTTGTCAACACCGGCCGGCGTCTCGGCAACATATATTGCGCGCAGGGTTGTCGCACTCTGGCGTTTCAGCCATTCTTCATCATCCCATTCAGATACCCATATAGCAGCCATATTTCTTTCCTCCAAGAAAAGTTTAAATATCCAATTACTCAAGATAATACACTATTTTTCAGATGCTTGCAACATTTTTGTCAATTTTTTCTAATTTTTCTTTAAAATTAAAACATACACAGATCTGACTCCCAAGGCCAGTCTGACACATAAAGGTTAAGATTCTTATAATTATCAAAAAACAAAAGCCAAGGCTGTTTCAAATCCTTTCCTCTCATTTTCCTGAGTTTTCGGCACAGCTTGGCTTCAAATATCCCAACAGGGCAATCAACCGATATACCGCCGATCAAAACGCGTGTTTTTGCCCAACCTTGATATCAGCTCATAAGCAATTGTTCCGGCATCGCGTGCCACATCATCCGGCGTATAAAAGTCCGCTGTCAAATACGCCATATCGCCGACTTTCAAATCCGGCACATTGGTTACGTCGCAAATGGTATTATCCATCGACACCCGACCGATAATCCGAGCCTCGTATAATTTGCCGCCGCAGTCAAACATCACTTTGCCGACATTAGACAGCGAGCGTGGCAGCCCGTCGCCGTAGCCGATGGATACAATGGCTATCCGCCGGTCCGAGCTGGCGCGGTAAGTTGCTGAATAACCGACAAAATCCCCCTTAGGCAATCGGGCAATTTGCAAAACCGGCGCTTTGACGGTTACCACATTTTTCATCTGGTTTTGGCGATAAGGTGCCGTATTGATACCATACATCGCCGCGCCGAGCCGCACCATATCCTGATGAAACGCATCGCCGAGAAAAACGCCGTCAGAGGCCGACAAACTGGCTTTGAGACTCGGAAAATAAGTTTGTTTTAAGCGTTCAAAATTTTCAATTTGATGCGCGTTCATAAAGTGGTCTTTTTCATCGCCGCAGGCCAAATGCGACATCACCAGTCCAAACGATTGCCTTTCCGCCGGACTCATCGCCGCCAGCTCGTCTTCGCGAAAGCCGAGGCGGTTTAGCCCTGTTTCAATCTGAATGGCCGGTTGCCGGTCGGCAATACCGCACTTTTGCCAAAAACCGAGCATCTCCGGACAACATATAACCGGCAGCAACTGTGGTATTTTTCGAAAATACGGCAATGAATCTTCACCGATTCCCTGCAGCACATAGATCTGTGCTTCCGGTGTTTCGCCGGCAAATTTCTGCCCTTCCAGAGCGTGCGCGACAAAAAACGTCCGGCAGCCGGCTTTCTGGTAGAGGCTTTCGGCTACGATTTCCGCACCGAGACCATAGGCGTCATCTTTAACCACGGCAGCCGGTACGGCGGGCTTTGCCAGATCGGCCAGCATTCGGTAGTTGTCAAGCAGATTATCCAAATTAATTTCTAAAATCGGTCTTGTCAAAACACGCATAATTGCCTACTATCTGTTATCGATTAATAAAAAAAACGGATTAAGATGCAATTTACTGATTCTCATTTGCATTTGCAAGACTATAAGACAAAAGATGCCCAGCAAATTATTGTTGATTTGCGTGCGGCCGGTTTTGTCAAAGTTGTCTGTGCCGCGACGTCGCCGACTGACTGGAACAAAGTCGCTGTCTTTGCCGGTCTGGCGCCGGATTTGGTTATTCCGGCTTTTGGGCTGCACCCGTGGCATTTGGCCGCTGCATCGCAAGACTGGGCATCGGCATTAAAAAAACAGTTGGAGCGTTTTCCTTTGGCTTGGGTCGGCGAGTGCGGGCTAGACAGGGTTAAGGCGCCGTCATGGGATGGGCAGGAAGAGGCTTTTGCCGTGCAGATTTCGTTGGCCAAAGAACTCAGCCGGCCGCTTGTTATCCACGCCCTAAAGGTTGAGGACAAGCTGGCGCGCTTTTGGCGGGCTATGCCGCCGCGTTTTATGCTGCACTCTTTCGGCGGTAGCTTGTCTTTTTTGCGCGCAGCTTTAGGTTATGGTGCTTATATTTCCTTGTCGCCGGCAATCTTAAAGCGCAAAAATTATGTTGCGATTGCCGCGTCTGTTCCGGCAGAGCGCCTGCTTTTGGAAAGCGATTCGCCGTATTTATCAGACTACCGCGATATTCCGGTCTTGGCAGGGGATTTGGCCGCTATCCGCAAGACGAGTACCGCGGCTCTCATTGCACAGGTTAACCAAAATTTTGAGGAATTCTGCCATGGAAAATAATCGTTTTTCCCGCACCGAAATGTTGCTTGGGTCTGAGGCCATGCGGCGGCTCGGGTCTGCCACGGTCATGATCATCGGCCTCGGCGCGGTCGGCGGTTATGTGTTGGAAGCCTTGTCACGCGCCGGCGTAGGGCATTTTGTGCTGGTTGATTTTGACGCCATTGCACCAAGCAATGTCAACCGTCAAATTCTGGCCGTAACCTCAACTTTTGGGCAAAAAAAAACTGAAGCTGCCCGCAATCGGGTGTTGGAAATAAATCCGGCTGCCATAGTTGAAATCATCGATTGTTTTGTCAACGTCGAAAACATACCGTCGCTTTTGAGCTGCCGTCCCGACATGGTTATTGACGCCATAGATGCTCTAAACCCCAAGTGCGATTTGATACAAGCCTTATGGCAGAGGCAAATTCCATTTATTTCGTCAATGGGTGCGGCGCTGAAAACCGATGTTTCAAAAATAAAATTCGGCGCTTTATCAAACAGCAAAAATTGTGCTTTGGCCAAGTTCGTCCGCAAACGCCTGCGCAAACGCGGCGTTGATATCAGCCAAATTAATTGTGTCTGGTCGGATGAACAGGTCAATTTACCGTCTGGGGCGCTGGCCTTGCCAGAAGATGCGCCGTCGGCCGGCAGAGTGCGCCACACTCTTGGTTCGCTGCCGACCATTACCGCCATTTTTGGTTTAACCATTGCCAATCAAGTAATATTACGGCTCGCCGGCTGCAAAAAATAGGCTTTTTTAACTTGTTTTTAAGCTTAGACGCCGTATAATTGCAAAATAAGTTTTTTATTTAAGGGGCGTCAGCCATGAAGATGATTAAGCCGATTGTTAATTTGTCCAAAATTATTGACGGATATGATACGTTTGTTTTCGGTTTCAACGGTGTGCTGTTTGACGGTCAAAATATTTTGCCGGATGCGGCGACATGCCTTAAAAAGCTGGCAATATTGGGCAAAAAGATCGTAATCGTAAGCAATACCTGCTTGAGGATCGCGGATATTGCCGCACTTTTGGATAAGGGCGGCGTCTCTCCAGCAATATTTGGCAATATTGTATCGGCCGGCGAAATTTTGCACTATAAGCTCAAAGCGGCGCAAAACGAATATGCCGCCATTGGTCATCGTTATTTTCATCTGGGCGACAAAAGCGACAAAGGCGTTTTCTTTGGTCTGCCGTTTGAAGAAGTTTCGGCCGTTGAACAGGCGCATTTTCTATATATGAGCGGAGTTCCTTCGGCCGAAACCATGATTGAAGACTACCGTCCTCTTTTGGAGCAGGCAGTTAATTTTGGTTTGCCGTTTGTTTGCGCCGGCAACGACACTTCCTGTTTTATCAACGGCAAATTAGGCTTGGCTCCGGGTGCTTTGGCTGAGGCTTATGCCATTCTGGGCGGCCGGATCATTACGCTCGGCAAACCGGACACCAAGATCATGCGCTATGCATTGGAAGGCATTGGTGAAACAGGCAAGATTGTCATCATCGGCGATAATGTTGCCACCGATATCAAAGCCGCCGCTCTTTTAGGAAACGACTCGGTTTTAGTTTCCAAAGGGCGCCACGTCAATTATCTGGGAGAGGGGTATATTCCCGATGTTGCCAAAACAAGAGAATTGTCCAGCAGCTACGATGTCTCGCCGGACTGCGTCATCTCGGCAGTAAGGTGGTAATATGAGCAGAAAGATCAAATTTGCGATTATTTTGCTAAGTGCGGTATTTTTGGCATGGCTGATTGGTCAGCCCTTGTCTGAGATAGGCCGGCAGAGAACTTACGATGACCCGCCGTCGGCCGGCCAAAAGCTGAGCGCTGCCGAGCTTAATGAGTTTTTGGACTTATGGTCGCGGATGCTGCACGGAAAGCTTCACCGATATGTCGGACAAATATCTCTGTCATCCGGAAAGTCCTACCCTGGGCCGTTGGTCAAATGGCTAAAACTTCAGGGCTGGGATGTCGAGCGCTTTTTTTATGACGAACAGCGCCTGCGCGAACTGATAGACTGCGTGGCTCTGGCCGAGAATATCAGCGGCAATGTCGCCATGTCTCAGCACAGTACTGTCAATTTGTCGCAAATCATCAGCGAGCAGCGCCTTCGTCTCAAAAGTTGCCGTTTTGATCAAGACGAGCTGGATCTTATAAAGAGCAATTTATATCAAATAACCGAGGTTTTTTCGGGGCGTGCGGTTTTTGCCGCGCCGGAGAAATAGGAGAATACTGATGACAACAATTACCGAAACTAAATTTTCCGACATTTACATTATGGCTTCCGAGCATAAGGCTTATATTCCGGACAAGCGCACTCTCAATGCGCTAATGTTGTTTGAGCCGGAAGATTTTGATGTCTTCTTTAAGCTTGTAGAAAGCAGTTGGGATCGTACCAATCCAAGTTACTCGATTTGTTATCAAGGCATTTTTTATCGTGTCGAGCGCAGCGAGGCCATCTCCGGCATCCAGTATTGCATCCGCCGCATGCCCTCAAGCATTCCGTCGGTTCGGATTTTGGGCTATCCGACGGAATTGGTTACTTTTCTGCTGGGGCTTAGGCGTTCCACCGGCCTTATTTTGTGTTCTGGTCCGACCGGTGCCGGCAAGACCACGACCATTTCCAGCCTGCTCAAGGAATATCTGATTAAAGAAGGCGGCTTTGCTTATACCATCGAAGACCCAACCGAACAGCCGCTTGACGGCATTTATCAGGTCGAAAACGGCGGACTGGGTATTTGCCGCCAAACCGTGCCGATAAAAGGCGATTGGGGCGAAAGCCTGAAATCGGCGCTGCGTTCCAAACCGCGGTATATCATGGTCGGCGAAATCCGCACACCGGATGCCGCCAGCGAGGTTTTACGCGCCGCCACTTCCGGCCATCTGGTCTTTTCGACCATCCATGCCAACAATGTAACCGACGCCATAAATTCTGTGGTCAAATACGCCGCTGCCGGCGATATGAGTGAAGAACTGGCTTATGATTTGTTTTCCCGCGGCATGTTAGGCGTTATCCACCAGACTTTGGTCGGCAAAGGCATTAAAAAACCCTTAGTTTCTTTTCTCTTTGCCAATCCGGATACGTCAAAAGGCGATCAGGTCAGGGGAATTGTCAAAACCGGCAAGCTCAACCTCGGCACAGCCATTGAAAGTCAGATGACCCGTATGGCCAAGGGCTTGAGCTTATTCCCTGAAAACGACTAGCCTTTTTCAGGCCGAAACACCTTCCGCCAGCAAGGACACCTCAAGCCAAGCGTCTTCTTTGGCGGCTTTTTCCTGTTGTTTTTCTTCCAAGGCAAACGATACCTCGTCAAATCGTGCCGGATTTTCCTGATACAAATTCGGGTCGGAAAGTTCCTGCGTCAGCGCGGCAATTTCTTGTTCCAGTTGTTCGATTTCTTTGGGCAAAACTTCCAGCATCCGCTGTTGATTATAGCTGAGCTTGCGGGTTTGTTTCGGCGCGGCGGCCGTCGCCGGCTTAACATCGGCTTTGGCGGTTGTTTTGGCTGCCGGCGCTTCCTGCCCCTTTATTTTGGCCAAAAGTTCGCTGTAACTGCCGGCGTGTTCATAAACCGTACCGTCGCCCTTAAGATAAATGACGGAGCTCACCACGCGGTCCAAAAAGTCGCGGTCGTGGCTGACGATAAGGATAGTGCCGGCATATTCATCCAACACCTCTTGCAACAAGTCGAGCGTGTCCATGTCCAAATCGTTGGTCGGCTCGTCAAGCACCAGAAAATTTGACGGCTGCGCCAGTGTTTTAGCCAGCATCAGGCGGTTTTTCTCGCCGCCGGACAGCGCCGCCACTGGGCATTGCGCTTGCGCCGGTTTGAACAAAAAGTCTTTTAAGTAGGCCACCACATGCCGCCAGTGCCCCTGCACCATAATATGATCACCTTTGTCGCACAGGGTCTGCCACAGAGTCTTTTTCATATCAAGCGTGATACGGTTTTGGTCAAAATAAGCTTCTTCCAGATTTTTGCCGATGCGCACAAAGCCGCTGTCGGGTGCCAGCCGTTTGGTCAACAGCTTGACCAGCGTGGTTTTGCCGGCGCCGTTGGGTCCGACGATACCGATTTTGTTGCCGCGGATGACGCGGGTCGAAAAGTCTTTGATAATGGGGCGTTCGCCAAAGCTTTTGGCAATATGCTTGGCCTCAATCACCAGCTTGGAACGAAAATCGCCTTCGTCGATATTGAGGTTGATGTTACCGATTTGTTTGATTTGTTCGCGCCTTTCACGCCTGAGCTCAATCAGCCGCCGGAGCCGCCCCATATTGCGCCGCCTTCGGGCGGTAACGCCTTTGTGCAGCCACTCGGTTTCCTCGGCGATTTTTTTGTTGAGGTTGTTTTGGGCAATAATCTCCTGATTAATAATCTGTTCCTGCCAGTTTTCAAAATCGGCAAACCCTTTGTTGTTGATGTGCATTTTGCCGCGGTCAAGCCAGAATGTCTGTTTAGAGGTATGGTCAAGGAACATCCGGTCGTGCGAAATCAGGATAACCGCGCCGCGAAAACTTTTGATAATATCTTCAAGCTTTTCAATCGTGGCAATATCCAAATGGTTGGTCGGCTCATCCAGGAGCAATATATCCGGCTCGCTGATAAGAGCCTGCGCCAGTGCTGCTTTGCGGCATTCGCCGCCGGAGGCTTTGGCCGGATTTTGTGCGCCGTCGATTAAGAGTTTGTCAAGCCAGATGTCGGCCAGATAGCCGCTGTCGCGTTCTTCTTCCGGCAGACCGGCGAGCACCGCCTCTTTAAGCGTCATAAAAGCGGACAAATCAGGTTCCTGCGGCATATAGGCGATTTTTGTCCCCGGCTGGATGAATATTTCGCCGCCGTCCGGCTCAATCACGCCGGCAATGATTTTCAACAATGTCGATTTTCCGGATCCGTTGCGCCCGACAAGGCATATCTTATCGCCGCGGTTGATATAGAGCTCAACATCGGTAAACAGGCGGTTATCGCCAAACGCCAGTCGGATATTTTTCAAAGTATAAATCGGAGCTTCCGCCATGATGACAATTTCTCAAGTTTTTCAAACGATTCGCCAAACAAAAAGCCTTATAATATAGTTGTGCACAATATGCAATTAAATATTTACTTTTCATTAATAAATAAATATCCTCAAGACGAAAGAGCAGGCTATAAGGAGGTTTTTTTAATGCCGCTGAAGATCGAACTCAAACCGCATGAAAGCATAATTATTGGCGATGCCCTCATCACCAACGACAACGACCGCATCCGTTTTTATATTGACGGCAAGGTTCCGATTCTGCGCGAGAAGTTCATCCTGCGCGAGAAAGACGCCACCACGCCGGCTCGCCGTGTTTATTTCATTGTTCAGCAGATGTATTTGTCCAAAGGCAGCAAACAGCTGCAGGAGCTTTTTGTCGAATACATCCGCGATTTGCAGAATGCGGCGCCA
Organism: uncultured Alphaproteobacteria bacterium; assembly: GCA_944393715.1. Lineage (GTDB taxonomy): Bacteria > Pseudomonadota > Alphaproteobacteria > RF32 > CAG-239 > CAZU01. The sequence goes on along the minus strand of CALYBB010000003.1, from coordinate 3,342 downwards.
AGCTTGCATCCGTTTGTGGCGCCGGTGGCAGAAGCTATGATCAAAAACGACTATTACGCTGCGATTAAGGAGGCCGCCAAATTAATCGAACAGGAAGACAAACTTTTTGGCGCCGCCTTGAAAGGCGAAAAAGCATAATTATTTGGAATAACAGGTTTTTAAATTTTTTGCCTCAAGGCAGAATAAAAGGAGAAAGGATATGGCTCAACAGTCGATTACATTAACCGCAAGTATGCGTACCAACCTTGCATCATTAAAATCCATCCAAAAACAGATGGACACCACTCAGGAGCGTTTGTCCACCGGCAAAGAGGTCAACTCAGCGATTGACAATGCCTCCAACTATTACCAGTCTCGTTCATTGACCAACCGTGCATCCGATCTTGATGCTTTGTTGGACAGCATGGGGCAGGGCATCCAGACCATTGAGGCCGCCAACGAGGGTATTGAGGCGGTAACCTCTTATGTTGAGCAATTAAAATCGGTCGCCGAGTCGGCCTTTGCGCTTGACCCGACCAGCAACAACTACGAAAGCCAAATAGCCAGCTATCGCGAGCAGTTTAACACCATCCAGAAAGAAATCGAAAAATTGGTTGCCGATGCCTCTTATCAAGGTATCAACCTCTTGAAAGGCGGCGAGTTGACCGTTACCTTCAACGAAACACGTTCCAACCGCTTTACCATTCAGGGCGATGTTATTTTGGACGAAATGAAGATCGCCGGCACCGACACTTGGAAATACGAGGCGACTACCGAAGGTGGCGTAATCGGCACCGCTACCACCGAGAAGGAAATAACCATTCCGGCCATTACGATCGCCGACGACACAGAGATCGTGTCGCCTGATACCGGTACCACCAAATATGCTTTGGCTTCGGACGGCAAATACTATAAGGTCAATGCCGGCGGCACAGCCTTAGAGGGCGCCGCTACGGCTTTCACCGGCGATGTCAGCACGCTTAAACCGATTTCACCGGCGGAGGAGATTAATGCCGCTGGCGGCATAGAAGTCAAAGCCGAGAGCGATATTCCGGCCGGAACAGACATCTACGTTGCCAAAGACGGCACCAACATTGCTACCGATGGTACGGATTGGTATGATGTTGATACCGGAACCTTGTACGCGGCCGGTGCTGCTGCTCCGGAAGGCGCCGTTGAAAAGCAAACCGGCGGCAGTTATGGTGCAGCGATTGACAATACCATTGACACCATTGCCGCGGCAATCGATTACCTGCGTTCTTATGCCACTGAGCTTGGCAACAACTACTCGATTATCGAGACCCGCCAGAACTTTACCGATGCTTTGATTGATGTTCTGGAAACCGGTTCAGATAATCTTGTCTTGGCTGATATGAATGAAGAATCGGCCAACTATCTGGCTTTGCAGACCAGACAGCAGCTGGCTATTAACTCGCTGTCTTTGGCTTCACAGTCTGCCCAGTCAATTTTGAGCTTGTTCCAATAGGATATTGGAGCTTTTCTCCCAAAAAGAGCGGTGGTTTCTCCCACCGCTTTTTTGTAACCCTGCCATTCATTTAAACGGTCACCCCGCCTTTGGGCAAGCATTCCTCTTATTTAAACTGTCATGCCGCCGAACAAAGTGAGGCTCAGGCATCTTCCGCTTATCTCTTTTCCTGTTATCCTGAGAAGAGCTTCTTTCTCTGTCATTCTGATCTTTTCTTGTCATTCTGATCTTTCTCTGTCATTCTGAGGGACGAAAGTCCCGAAGAATCTAAAGGAGATCCTTCGCTGCGCTCAGAATGACAGAAACGAAACCGTCACTCCGCCCGAACATCCCCAATAATGTCATGCCGCCGAACAAAGTGAGGCTCAGGCATCTTCCACTGTTTTAATATAATGGAAGATCGCTGACCTCGCTCATTGCATTCGCTTAGGCGATGACAGCTTTTTGTTATTCGCCGGTATGACAGTTTTTTGTCAAGCTGAGTGCAGCGAAGAATTCCCCCTCCGACTCGCCCGAGTCCTTGTTGCGGTAATATAATACCAAAACCACCGCAAAATTTAATCAAAATTTAACCTTTTTTACCCCCGAAAACACCGCCGAATCAGCCCCACAGACTAAAATGTTTCACGAAATAATGACGCATAATCAACCACATACGCAAAGTCAAGACAAAAATTTTATGTTTCACCGTTGTTTGAGGTTGCCAAATATGATATACTGAGGGGGTAGTGTCAATAGAAACACTCACAAGTAATGTGAAACTTATATTTTGGGAGAAAAGCCATGTCAAATTCTATTACATTAACCGCAAGTATGCGTACCAACCTCGCTTCCTTAAAATCAATTCAAAGCCAGATGGATATTACTCAGGAACGTTTGTCGACCGGCAAGAAAGTCAACTCGGCGATTGATAATGCCTCGAGCTTTTATCAGGCTCGTTCGTTGACCAACCGCGCGTCCGACCTTGAGTCTTTGTTGGACAGCATGGGGCAGGGTATTCAAACCATTGAAGCCGCCAACGAAGGTATCGAGGCCATTACCGCCTATGTTGAACAGTTAAAATCCGTGGCCGATCAGGCTTATGCTTTGGATGTCAACGCCGATGGCTATGATGATGCTTTGGCCGAATATGCCGAACAGTTTGATAAGATTAACACCGAAATTGCTTCTTTGATTGAGGATGCCTCTTATCAGGGTATCAACCTGTTGGCCGATGGCGAATTGAAAGTTACCTTCAACGAGAGCCGCGACAACTTCTTTACCATTGAGGGTAAAGATGTCAAGACCGAAATGGGTATTGCCGCCGCGACCGGCACCTGGACAAGCGCCACCGAGGTCGATGCATCCCTGACCAAGATTGCCGAGGCAAAAGACTTCTTGCGTTCATACGCCAACGAACTCGGTAACAACTACACAATCATCCAGACTCGTCAGGACTTTACCGATGCCATGATTGATGTCTTGGAGACCGGTGCGGACAACCTTGTTCTTGCCGATATGAACGAAGAGTCGGCCAACTATCTGGCCTTGCAGACCAGACAGCAACTGGCGATTAACTCTTTGTCTTTGGCTTCGCAGTCGGCCCAGTCCGTCTTGAGCTTGTTCTAAGCAAAAAGTCAGAAGACTTTTTAGGGGCGGTCTCCGCACCGCCCCTTTAAATTTCAAAATTAAACATTAATTAATGAATCATTGCTAGACTAGCTCCAGATTGTCTTATCAGGCGTGGTCAAACGCGCGTGCTAAGCCAAATTAATGAGCCTCTTGTTTAACCACAAGAAATGTGAAAACAAATATTTGGGAGAAAAACCATGGCTATGCAGTCAATTACACTAACCGCAAGCATGCGCACCAATCTGGCTTCGTTGAAGTCAATTCAA
>CALYBB010000002.1 GCA_944393715.1 uncultured Alphaproteobacteria bacterium | reverse complement strand
GTAAGATTTAAACTGTCATTCCTCCGAGGCTTTAGACACACCCAAACAATGTCATGCCGCCGAACAAAGTGAGGCTCGGGCATCTTCCACTGTTTTTGATATAAGCAGAAGATCGCTGATCCGGCGGAAGAATGCTTGCCTAACGGAGCGATGACGGTTTTAAATGGCAAGGCGGCATGACATTCTAGGGGTGTTCGGCGGCATGACATTCTTTTTACCGTCATCCTTTTTTTTTCTTGTCATCCTGAGCGGAGCGAAGGATCTCCCTTAGATTCTTCGTCGCAATTGCTCCTCAGAATGACAGAAAAAGAAAAGATCAGAATGACAAGAAAAGAAACATTCCTCAGAATGACAGGGAAAAGAAACGCTCCTCAGAATGACAAGAAAAGAAAAGATCAGAATGACAAAATCCTGTCATCCTTTTTTTCTTGTCATCCTATCCCCCTTTTACTGTCATCCTGAGCACCCTTTACCGTCATCCTGAGCGGAGCGAAGGATCTCCCTTAGATTCTTCGGGACTTTCGTCCCTCAGAATGACAAGAAAAGAAAAGATCAGAATGACAGAAAAAGAAAAGATCAGAATGACAGGGAAAAGAAATGCTCCTCAGAATGACCGTAAGATTTAAACTGTCATCCTCCGAGGCCTTTGGCCGAGGATCAGGAATCTTCTACTGTTTATAATACAAGCGGAAGGCCCCTTATCCCGTCCAAGAATGCTTGGACGGGAGGGGTGACAGTTTAAATAAGAGGAATGCTTGCCTAACGGAGGGGTGACAGTTTAAATAAGAGGAATGCCTCTTGAGGCGGAGGCAGTTTGAATAGGAGGGGTTATCTTTGGGATGGAATAATGTTTTTTAGCCGTCTTCAAGGTGTAAAAGCAATGAGACGGCTATTGATCCGGCGATAATTGTCGGCGCCGTAACAGCCAGTCCGACCGGAAGATTGCCGCTGTTGCCCATGGCATAGACTACCTGAGTCAAAAAATATGCTGAGAAACCGGTTACAATGCCGCCGACAATCAGAAACATTACACCGCCGCGGCGGTTGTTGGGCCTTAAAGCAAATACCGCTGCCATTAACACCATTGCCACCAAAAACAGCGGTGAAACTACCAGCGACCAAAAACGCATTTGGTGCCGCTGGACGGCAAAGCCTGATTTTTCGTAAAAACTGATGACTTTAGGCAGCTTCCAAAACGAAATGGCCTCCGGCTCTACAAAATTGTCTTCGATTTTGCCGATGTCTAATATCGTTTTGTAGCGCATGCTGCCATAATGCTCTACGGCTTTTCCTGATACAAAAATTTTGACGTCTTTTAGGTCAAAAAAACCCTTTTTCAGCACACCGGCAAAAGCCTCAATTTGCCGTAAGGGTTGTGATTTGGCGTTGAGTTCGGTGATGCTGACACCTCGCAGCATCAGGTCATTTTTATCCGGACGCAGTGCTTTTGCCTGCAGGATCATTACTTTGTCGTCGCCGATTGATTCCCGCATCCATAATCCTTCGTCAGAAAACAGCATCGCCGAAGGGTCTTTGGTGTCCATTCGTCTTTCCAGAGTTTCAAACAGATTGTAGAGGTCGGCCGCCACAGGATTGACCAGAGCCACGTTGATAATGCCAATGACCAAGGTTGTCAGGCATACCGGTGTTAAAAAGCCCCATATTGACACACCTGCCGAACGCATTACCACAAATTCGTTGGTTTTGCTCAGGCGCCAAAAGGTAATCATTGCCGCGATCATCATTACAAAAGGAAAAACCTGTTCGGCTGTTTTGGGCAGCCGCGCCACAGCCAGCTGAACGGCAAACCATATTCCAAGCTCGGGATGTCCGGAAATCCGGCGCAACCGCTCGACCATTTCAAATAAAAAGATAATGCCGAGAATAATCAAGAGCACAGCCAGAAAGTTGAAAACAATCTGTTTGGTTAAATAGCGTCCCAAAATAGAAGTCGGTTTCATGCCAGCCTTGCATCTTTGTTCTAATCTGTTTCCAAGCTTAGGCAAAAATTGCCGCGGATGCAAGCAAAATCGTGTCTTTTATAACTCTGAAATATAATTGATAACGGCATCCGGAAGAATGACCACGATGTTTTTGTTCTTAAAAGCTTCTCGGGAGGCTATATCTATTGCCGCCGTCATTGCTGCTCCGGCAGAAATGCCGATGGGTAGCCCTTCCGTTTGGGCTACGGCTTTGGCCATGCCCCAAGCATCTTCGTCATCAATATCAAATACTTCGTTGACTAAATCTTGTCGATACATGGGCGGTATAAATCCGGCACCAATCCCCGGAATATGGTGTGCTCCGGCGATGCCGCCGGTCAGGACGGCGCTATTTTTGGGCTCAACGGCGACTACGTATAAATCTGGGTTGGAGGTTTTTAGGGCCTGCGCAATGCCGCTCAGTGTTCCCGATGTTCCGACCGCAGCCACAAAAACATCAATTTCGCCGCCCATGTCATCTAAAATTTCTGTGCTGGTGCCCAAAAGATGTGCGTCTGTATTGGCAGGATTTTCAAATTGCCGCAGCAAGATAACTTTGTCTGATTTTTCTTTAAGCATCTTTGCTTTGGCAATAGCGCCACTCATACCGTCTTCGGCCGGTGTCAAAATAATATCGGCACCAAAATGTTTGATCATTTTGACTTTTTCAGCTGAGGTGTTCTCCGGCATAATCAACAGCGCTTTGAGCTCTTTGGCCGCGCAAATTGCCGCCATTGCTACGCCAAGATTGCCGCTGGTGGCTTCCACAAAAACCGTTTCTTTGCTGCAAGGGGTTTCGGCAAGGGCTTTTTCAATCATTTTGAGTGCGGCACGATCTTTAATTGAAAACAGCGGATTGTAAAATTCGCATTTGCCGAAGATGCGCCCTTTCAGAGATAGTTTTTTTTTCAGGCTGGCAAATTCAAACATCGGCGTTTTGCCAACCATTGCCAAAACAGAATCGTAAATTTTTTGCACGGTTATGTACTCCACGGATTGTTCATAAACCATAAAAACATATAGACCCCTATAGCAAAAATCTGTTATGATTGCAATTAAATTCATTGATGAGTTTTTAACGATGAAGCTTTTTGTGATTTTTGTATTTGTCGGCTTGTTGTCAGTTATCGGAACCGAGGGGGCTGCGGCCTCCAGCCTTGATGAACTTTATCGCGATATTATTCGGTCGGATAATCGCGGTTATTTGCCGTTGTTTGTTAAAAATCGTCAGGTTCCGGCCAATGTATTGCTGGACGAAGAAGATTTGGTCAGTGTTGAAGAAGTGCCGTCTTCGGGCCTTGATAACGGAACGCGTCCGGTTAAGTTGTCCAATGATCTTAAAAATCGTTCTGTTTTAGTTAAAGCACGCCAGCAGCAGTGGCTTAAAACTGTCGCGGCAATAAAGTCAAATCAGGTTACTCCTCTTGAACTGAATGATATAACTTCCAGAGTTCGGGAAAATGATCCCAAAGCAACAGAAATTCTGGCGTGGATGTATACCAAAGGCATCGGCGTTGCCGCCGATTTTGTTACCGCTTTTAATCTCTATAAAAAAGCGGCGGAGCTAAATGTCGCAAACGCCGAAAAAAACGCTTTGACGGTTTATAAATCAATGACGGAAGAACAGCGCCGCAAAGTTAAGAATAGTTATTAGACCTAATTTTCTTCGGCTTCTTTGATCAGTTCCTTGACAAAACCTTTGAGCCCGACCTGCCGCACGCGGCGCATCCGCTCGCCGGAGATGATCTTTTGGATTTTTGTAACTGTTTCAGCCAGACTGACGTTGACAATTACATAATCAAACTCATTCCAGTGGCTGATTTTTTCCATGATAATGCCCATGCGTTTTTCTATGACTTCTTTGCTGTCGGTCCCTCTGCCTTCCAAGCGGCGGCGCAATTCTTTGATTGAGGGTGGCAGGAGGTAAATTGTTACCACATCATCGGGGGCTTTTTTGCGCATTTGTCTGGCACCCGCCCAGTCCATATCAAACAACACGTCCTGTCCGACGTTGATGAAACTGTCAACCTCAGAGCGCAGTGTGCCATAGCGTGATCCGTATTGCGAATCGACGTATTCATAAAAAGCGTCTTGCTGTAAAAATTCATCATATTGTTCATCGGTTACAAAATAGTAATCGACGCCTTCAACTTCTCCTTGACGCGGTTGCCGAGTGGTTACCGAAACCGAGAATTTGATATTTGTGTCGTTTTTCAAGAGTTCTTTAATTACCGTGCCTTTTCCGGTTCCGGAAGGTGCTTCAATGATAAACATTGCACCTTTTCTTACCTTGCGCAGCCGATCAATAATCTCGTCCATATTCTTCAAGCTCCTTTATTCGATATTTTGTACCTGTTCTCTGAATTGTTCAATTAAAGCTTTTAGTTTCATGCCTAAATCCGTAATAGCAATATCGGCTGCTTTTGAACAGGCGGTATTGGCTTCGCGGTTTAGCTCTTGACACAGAAAATCCAGCCGCCGGCCGACAGCTTCATCGGAGGCCAGCAATTGCCGCGCTGTTTTGACGTGTGCTTTCAGGCGGTCGATCTCTTCTCGAATATCAGCCCTAGTAACCAAGAACACGACCTCTTGGGCAAGCCGGTCTTTGCTGATTTCAATGTCGTCGGCATATTGTTGCAATAGCCCAGAGAGTTTGTTTTTTAGTTTTTGCGGCAGAGTTTCGGTAATTTTTTCTATTTCTGCGGTGAGGCTCTCGATAGTATCTAAGAGTGCCGATAGTGCTGTTTTGATTTTGGCTCCTTCTGCGCACCTGTCTTTTTGCAGCTTGGCGCAGGCTGCGGTAAAATCCTCTGTCAGGCGGTGGCGCAAAAGAGCTGTTTCTTTTTCGTCGGCAGCATTTTCTTCCCACTCAATCACGCCATGTTGCGCCAAAAGTTCGGCGGCTGAAGATCGAGCCAGTTTGTCGCCGTATTCTTTATCCAAAAAAATAACGCGTTCGGTCAGGCATTTTAGCAGATCGTCATCAATTTTGATTTTCCGGCTATTCTTTTCGCGGATAATTTCCAAACCGGCATTGACAGATCCTCTGCTCAAATATTTGCCGACAATAATTTTTAGCGTTAATGCCATATCATCATAGCCGGCAGGAAGACGCATTTTGATATCGAGACTTTTGCCATTGACACTTTTTATTTCCCAAATCCAGCTTATGTTTTCGCCGGTCATTTGCATGTTGCCGTTAATTCTTGCAAAACCGGTCATGCTTGCTATACTCAATTTCAGAGGCTCCTTTATTTGATTGTAATGACAGTTTAATAAAGGGGTGTTATAAAAGCAAGGGTTTAATATAAATTTTGGGGAGAAACGATGTCAAAATTTTCTCATGTCTTGATTACAGGTGCTTCGTCTGGCATAGGCGAAGCCTTGGCTTTGTATTATGCTTCTGCGGGGGTTAGACGTTTGTCTATTTGCGGCCGTAATGCTGAACGTCTTGAGAAGGTGGCAGAAAAATGTCGTCAGAACGGTTGCGAAGTAGAAACCAAAATTTTAGATGTTGTTGACGCTTCTGCCATTGCCGAATGGATAAATTTGTGTAATGCCCAGATGCCCCTAAATTTGGTATTTGCCAATGCCGGCGTCGCCTCGCTGGACGAAAGTTCCGACAATGTTCGTAATACGTTTAACATAAATGTTTTTGGCGTCGTTAACACTGTTTTGCCGATTCTTGAATTGTTTAAAAAAGCTCCGTCTGAGCAGGTAAAGCATTTGGTTATTACCGCTTCTGTCGCCGGTTATCACGGTTTGCCGGCATGTCCGTCTTATTCGGCAACCAAAGCTTGTGTCAAAGCTTGGGGTGAGGCTTTGCGGCCGCGGCTTAAAAAAATAGGCGTTAATGTCTCGGTGGTTTGTCCGGGATTTGTTCGTTCGCGCATTACCGATAAAAACACTTGTCCGATGCCGTTTTTTATGGAAGCCGATGCTGCTGCCAAATTGATTGCCGAAAGAGTTGAAAAAAATGTCGGGCTGATCGCTTTTCCTTGGCCCATGCGTTTTGCCGTTTGGCTTGGTTCAATTCTGCCTAACTGCATCAGTGATTTTATTTATGGCCGCTTGCCTTACAAGGTCTAGCCGTCTTTGATGGCCTTGGTGCGGATAAGAAACCATAAAACCAGCATTCCGGGAACAGCCATAAAAGTTGTCAGAATAAAAAAGTTCTGCCATGAAACCGCGGCGGCTACCATGCCGGAGGTCGCCGCAAATAGGTCGCGCGCCGCTCCCATGAATGACGATAAAAGAGCGTATTGCGTCGCGGTGTATTTTTTATTGCACAGTGATGACAGATAGGCCACAAATGCCGCCGTTCCCATACCGCCGGAAATATTTTCGATAAAAATGTTAATCATCAAAATCGGGGCGCTGTTACCAGCATAGACCTGCCCGACGTAAACCAAATTGGATGCTCCCTGCAAAAAGCCGCAAATGACCAGAGATTTGATCAGTCCCAGCCGGCTGACGATAATGCCTCCGGCGAAGGTGCCGATGATTGTTGCAATCAAACCGTAGATCTTAATAATTGAGGCAATCTGTACTTTGGTAAAACCGATATCGTCAAAAAAAGGATAAGCCATCGGCGCAACGTAGGCATCGCTCATACGGTATAAAAAAATAAACAACAGGATCATCCCCCAATGTTGGCGTTTCATAAAGTCAGCAAAGGGTTTGATAACGGCATTGACTATTTTTGCTCGTAAGGTGTACGGCCGAGAGGCCTTATTATTTTCTGGTTCTCGGGTCAGCAAAATGGTTATGATGCCGATAAACACGCCGGCTGCCATAATTTGATATACATGGCTCCAGTTCAATGCCGCAGCCAGAAACAATGCTCCGGCGCCGGAAAAGATGGCTCCCAGCCGATAACCAAACACAAATACGGCTATACCGGCGGCTTGTTCTTTGGGCTTAAAACGCTCAATGCGGTAGGCGTCCAGCACAATATCCTGCGCGGCCGAAAATAAGGCTGTCAAAAAGACCCATGCCGCAAATAATTTCGGCGACAGCTTCGGATTTGTAAAGGACATTGATAACAGTGCCGCAATCAACAGCAGTTGTAAAAACACAGCCCAGCCGCGCCGACGTCCTAATCGTGAAAACAACGGTAGCCGGTATTGGTCGACCAGCGGCGACAGCAGCCACTTAAAACTGTACGGCGCCTTGATAATTGAAAACAAGCCTATTGCCGCCAGCGAAATTCCGGCATCTTTGAGCCACAGAGACAGTGTTGATGATACCAGCAAAAAAGGCAGCCCCGACACAAACCCCAGCGCCAGCATTACAGCCATCCGTCGGTCGGCATAGATTTTCATGGATTTTAACCAGCCAGACAAAATACCTCTCCTTGTTAACCCTTTCATCATATTTGTCAAACAATAACATTTAATTAAAATGTATGGTTTTTGAGGTATAAAATTTTATACATGATTTCCTGCCGCAAAAAGTGTTTAAGAATGACATTGAGGCAGAGCTTCATGAAATAATTTTATGCCGATCAGCAAAAAATGCTGGATTTTTAAAATTTTTCTGTTATAAATGCCGGTATATTAGATGTGAGTTGACTTGAAGCGGGGCCGGAAAGCTCTGCTTTTTGTTTTAGGGAGAATCGATATCATGCAAAAAAAACATCCGGTACATGATCTGCTGACACCGATAATTGAAGGCATGGGATTTGAGGTGGTACGGATTATGACAATCGGCCAGCAGCGTCCGACTTTGCAGGTTATGATTGAGCGACAATCACGGGAGAATCTGACGATTGATGATTGTGCTGCGGTCAGTCGGGCGATTTCGGCCGTTTTGGATGAAAATGATCCGATTGAAGGCGAGTATTCGTTGGAAGTTAGTTCGCCGGGGATTGATCGGCCGTTGACAAAACCGGAGCATTTTGCACGGTTTGTCGGAAGCGAAGCGCGAATCGAAACCGATGAAGCCGTTGACGGTCGCAAACGTTTTAAGGGAGTAATTGCTGCCATGCATGATAACGGGACGATAGATTTTGAAATGGATGGCAAGGAATATCATATTCCTTTTGCCGCTGTAGCCAAGGCCAAACTGGTTCTGAATGATGCTTTGTTGGAAGAAGCGGCCGAGGCCGAATAACAATTTTGTACTAACGTTGATTTTTAGAGGATAAAATGCAGACACAAGAAAATATGCCCAGACCCGAGATTCTTTCGGTTGCCGATATTGTGGCCAGAGAAAAAAATATTGATAAAGAAGATGTTTTGGAGGCTATGGAAGTTGCCATCCAAAAATCGGCTCGTTCTAAATATGGTGCCGAGCATGATATTCGTGCGCATATCGACCGCAAGACGGGGGCTATTTCATTGGCACGGTATCGTGAAGTCGTGGCCAGGGAAGAAGATGTTGAAAACGAATCGGTTCAGATGACACTGGACGAGGCGCAGGCTTATAATCCGGATGTTAAGGTCGGCGAATTTATTATTGATGCTTTGCCGCCGATTGATTTTGGGCGGATTGCGGCTCAGACAGCCAAACAGGTTATTGTGCAGAAGGTGCGCGAGGCCGAACGCAATAAGCAGTTTGAGGAGTATAAAGAGAAAATCGGTACGATCGTTAACGGCACAGTTAAGAGAGTTGAATTTGGCAATATTACGCTTGATATAGGCAAAACAGAAGCCGTCTTACGCCGCGATGAGACCATCCCACGGGAAAAATTTAAGGTTGGCGACAGGGTGCGTGCGTATGTTTTGGATGTGCGGCGCGAAAATAAAGGACCACAAATCTTTTTGTCGCGTACTTGTCCGGAGTTTTTGGCCAAATTATTTACTTCGGAAGTGCCGGAGATCTATGATGGTATTGTGCAGATTGTCGCCGTGGCGCGTGATCCGGGGTCAAAAGCCAAAATCGCTGTTAGAACAGATGATGTAACGGTTGATGCTGTCGGCGCCTGCGTCGGTTTGCGCGGTATTCGTGTTCAGGCGGTGGTTAATGAACTTCAGGGTGAAAAAATTGATATTGTGCCTTATTCGGAGGACAAAGCGCAATATATTGTCAGCGCATTGTCACCGGCCGAGGTTTCAAAAGTGGTTATTGATGAGGAAAATAATCGAATTGAAGCCGTGGTTCCGCAGGAGCAATTTTCGATTGCTATCGGCCGTCGCGGTCAGAATGTTAAATTGGCCGCGCAGCTTTTGGGGTGCGATATTGATGTTTTGACCGAGGAACAGGAACAAGAGCGTCGTTCCAATGAAAATAAAGTTCGTTCACAGCGCTTTATGGAAGTTTTGGATGTTGACGAAATGATAGCTCATTTGCTGATTGCCGAAGGGTTTTCAAATGTTGACGAAATTGCAATGGTCGATTTGAGCGAACTTTCAAGCATTGAGGGCTTTGATGAGGAGGTCGCTCGGGAGCTTCAGTCCAGAGCCAGAGAATATGTCGAAAACCGCAATAAAGAGTTTGCCGAAAAGAGCAAGTCTTTGGGCATAGACGAAAAACTTCAGGCTATTGAAGGGCTGGATAAAGATATGTTGCTGATTTTGGCTGATCATAATATTCGCACGATTGATGATTTGGCGGATTTGGCAACGGATGAGTTGATTGAAATTTTGGGTGAAGACACTTTGTCAACCAAAGAGGCCGAGAAAGTTATTATGGCGGCCAGAGCACATTGGTTTGAGGAAGAATAGGACTTGATGTTGGCGGGCAGTTTGCTGCCTGCCGCAAGAGGAACACAAATGCCAAAAGAAACGACCAGAAAATGCATTGTTTGCGGCGAGATAAAGGAAAAAGAGCAGCTGCTTCGTTTTGCGGTTTTGCCAAATGGTCAGGTTGTGCCGGATTTTAAGAAGAAGTTATCGGGAAGAGGCGTTTATGTCAGTGTGTCTAGGAGTGCTTTGCAAAAAGCCGTTGCAGGAAATTTTTTTGCTAGAACGCTGAAGATAAAAGCTAAGGCCGGTGCTGAGTTGGTTGAACAAACAGAAATCTTATTGCGCAGGCAGGCGTTGGATGCTGTTTCTTTGGCTCGTAAGGCCGGTGCTTTGGTTTGTGGTATGGATAAAGTGCTTGACGCTTTGAAAAAAAGGAAAGTGGCTTTTTTATTGGAAGCTTCAGATGCCGGAGAAGACGGTCATCGAAAAATTTTGGAGCAAGCCAAGGAAATGGAAATTTTTGATTTATTTAAGGGTGAGGAGCTGGATAAAGAGTTAGCAAAAGATAACACAATTCATTTGGCCTTGGTTAAAGGGCAGATGGCAAATATGGTCAGAGAAGCTTTGATGCGTCTGGCATCATTCTTGAATAATTGATAATGGAGAGCAAAATATATGACGGAAGATAGCGCCAAAAAGAAATTGACTTTATCGGGAAAATCAACCCTTACTTTGAAGCTTGGAAATAGTTCCAGACCGCAATCTGCCGACGGTAAAAAGATGGTTCAGGTTGAGGTGCGAAAAAAGAGGATTGTGGGTCAAAAGGTCGGTACAACGGAAAATAAACCCAAAATTGACGAAGAAACAGCTGCCAAGCTGAAACTTATTGCCGAGGCAAAGGAGTTTGACAACAAACGTCGTCAGGAAGAGGAAGAACGCTATCAGCAGCGCCAAAAACAAAAAGAAGAAGAGTTGCGGCGGCAACAAAAACAGGAAGAAGAACAGCGTCAGGCTGAAGAAAAAGCCAGACAGCAGGCACAAAAGGAAGAGGGCACCACGGAAACTCCTTATGAGGGGGAGAATCGGGCACTGAATAAGTTTAAAGAACGCCAGCGTCGAGATTTTGATGACGATGACGATGATGATTTTGGCGGTCGCACGAGTAAAAAAACTTTTTCTCGCGAAGAAGTTTTTGAACAGGAACGCAAAAAACAAATTACTAAGCGTTCTTTTGAACCACAGCGTCGTCAAAGTAAAGTCAGTATTCATAATATCGGCACGGAAGATGATGACGATGATTATGGTTTTGGCGGGCCGCGGCGTCGGTTTAAGAAAAAACAGCCTAAGCCGGTTGAACAGGCCGCGCCGGTTGAAAAAGTTATTAAGGAAGTTGTTATTCCGGAAGTTATTACGGTTCAAGAATTGGCCAACCGGATGGCGGAGAAGTCGGCCGATGTTATCAAAAAATTGATGTCGCTCGGTGTGATGGCAACGATTAATCAGCCAATTGATGCCGATACGGCGCAAATTGTTGTTGAAGAGTTTGGACATAAATTTAAACGTGTGGCCGACAGTGATGTTGAACTGGGGCTTATTGGTATTGAAGATACGCCTGATCAGTTGCAGCCGAGGGCGCCGGTGGTCACGGTTATGGGGCATGTTGATCACGGCAAGACATCTTTGCTCGATGCTTTGCGCGAAACAAACGTTGCGGCTAAGGAAGCCGGCGGTATTACGCAACATATCGGTGCTTATCAAATTACCGTTAAGTCGGGACAAAAGATTACTTTTATTGATACGCCGGGGCATGAAGCTTTTTCGGAGATGCGGGCCAGAGGTGCCAAAGTTACCGATATTGTGGTTTTGGTGGTGGCGGCCAATGACGGTATTATGCCGCAGACAGTTGAGGCTATCCGCCATGCTCAGGCTGCAGAAGTGCCGATTGTGGTGGCTATTAACAAAATAGATTTGCCAGGGGCAGATCCAATGAAGGTAAAAACCGCACTTTTACAGCATGGAATCGGTGTTGAAGAGATGGGCGGCGAATGCTTGTGTGCGGAGGTTTCGGCAAAAAAACGCATTAATATTGATAAATTGGTTGATGCTATTTTGCTGCAAGCAGAGATGCTTGATCTGAAAGCCAATCCGAGTCGCAATGCTGAAGGCGCTATTATTGAGGCAAAAATGGAAAAAGGTCGCGGCACCGTGGTTACCGCATTGGTGCAAAAAGGCACTTTGAAAGTCGGAGATATTTGCATCGCCGGTAAAGAATGGGGACATGTCCGCGCGATGTTTAATGAAAATGGTCAAAAGATGCAAGAGGCCGGACCGGCAACACCGGTTGAGGTTTTGGGATTGCAAGGTACGCCGTCTGCTGGTGATGATTTTGTGGTGGTTGGCGATGAAAGCAAAGCGAAGGAAATCACTGGTTATCGTATCCGCAAAGAGCGTGAGTCTAAGCTGGTTAAATCGGCCAAATCGGCGATGGAGCAGATGCTGGATAAAATTAAATCAGGTGAAATTAAGCATTTGCCGATTATTATTAAGGCAGATGTTCAGGGATCTATTGAAGCTATTGAAGGTGCGGTTTCTAAATTTTCTAATGAAGAGGTTAGTGTGCAGATTTTGCATTCGGCTGTCGGAGGTATATCCGAATCGGATGTGACATTGGCTAAAGCTTCGCATGCGTTGATCATCGGCTTTAATGTCCGTGCTAATCCGCAGGCGCGCGACATGGCAAGGCGTGATAATGTTGAGATTAAATATTATTCAATCATTTATGATGTTTTGGATGACATTAAAAAAGGCCTTGAAGGGATGTTGTCGCCCGAGCTTAAAGAGAAATTGCTGGGTTATGCCGAGATTCGTGAGGTTTATAATATTACCGGCGTTGGCAAGGTTGCCGGTTGTATGATAACAGAGGGGCAGGTCAAGCGCGGCGCCAAGATCCGTCTGTTGCGTGATAATGTGGTTGTTCATGACGGAGCAATCGGTCAGCTTAAACGCTTCAAAGATGATGTCAAAGAAGTCAAAGAAGGGTTTGAGTGCGGTATATCTTTTGAAAACTATAATGATATTCAGAAGGGCGATGTCATTGAGTGTTATGAGATAGAGGAAATCGCTGCCAAATTGTAAAAACGCGTCTAATGGGCAACTAATACAGAATCTTCGGCAATGACGGCTCGGTCATGTAGCTCTATCTACACTCGCTCGCCGCCAGCCTTAATTCTTATTATTTGCCGCATTATCCGCGTTTTTATGAAGAAGAATGGGCAACTAATACAGAATCTTCGGCAATGGCGGCTCGGTCTTATATGCTTTCATCAGTGTTTTAGTTTTTTTGATTGATAAAATGTGACAGAATAGAGATTCCTTGCTTGACTCCCTGCGCTGTTTTGTCTAACCTAATGGCATCTGGTATAAATTTTTAATTTATAAGCCTATGGAGTGGATTTTTTTAGTAGCGCTGGCAGCCTTGTTTTTGTGGCGAAGATACGCTGGTGTGTTTGAGCGCAGGGTTTCGAGCATCGAAATTATTTCGACCGACGAAGGAGAGGCCATTGTGTATTGCTCGTTTAAATGGCGTGGCCGCATTTATGAGAACGGGTATTTTGTTGGAAAACCATTGCCGCAGCAAGCTTTTTTTGTCAGGGGTTATGATACCCTCAGCGGTTGTTGGTTTTTGGAACCTTTAAAATAAAAATGTATGGTATTTAGTTTAATTATTTTGGGGTTGATGGTTGCTTTTTTGGCAATCATTAATAGGTCCGCGTATTCGCTGGAGATAATTTCGGCGTTGTCAAGGGTATCTAAAATTGCTGATGTGGTGTTGTTGGCAATTGGGTTAACGGTGGCTTTTGTTGCCGGATCTCATGAGCATCTTGTTGTGTATGTCGGCATTTATCTTGCCTTTGTTGGAATCCAACAGGAGATTTTTAAGGATATGCGTGAAAAGTTTGTTGCGTATGTCACAAAAAGAGCTTCACAAGCGGTATTTGTTCCCAAAATGTTGATAGACGGCGTTTTGATGGTTGAAGTCTTTTTTGAGGATGATGCTTGTGAATTTTGGGCTGTTTACAGCGGCGATGAGGACTTAGAAATTGATCAAGCATACGAAGGATTAGGTCTCTGCGTGGTTTTCAACAGCAGAGGAGAACCGGATTATTTGTGTTGTGCGTAGATCTTATGGCGTTGAAGCGGTCGGATAATTGTATCCGACCGTTTTGGCTGTTTAAAAAAGTCCTTGAAAAATAAAAATTTTGCGGTATAACGAGGCTTGTCGGTCGGCACCCCTGGAGGCTGATCGGCGTATGATAATTAAGATAAGGACAAAAAAATGATTACTTTTAATGCTGAAAAAAGAGAGAAAGCAGGTAAGGGGGCAGCTCGGGCATGTCGTCGTGAGGGCCGCGTTCCTGCCGTTATTTATGGTGGAAAACAGGAACCGGTTATGATTTCTTTACATCCGGTCGAATTGGATAAGGCTCTTGATACCAGAGGCTTTTATGAATCCGATGTCGAAATCGTTTTGGACGGCAAAAAGATAGCCGTTATTTGCAAAGACGTGCAATTTCATCCGGTATCGGATAAGCCTATTCATGTTGACTTTGTTAGAAAGTAAAAAATTTGTCTAACGGGCAACTAGTGTAGAACTATCAATCAGGCGGCACAAAGATATTTGTTTTTGTGTCGCCGATTTTGTAAAATGAGATAAAGATGTTTTTGATTGTTGGTCTTGGTAATCCGGGGAAAGAATATGAAAACACACGCCACAACGCCGGTTTTATGGTGGTGGATGCGTTGGCGCAAAAGTTTGGTTTTGGCGTTTTTAAGGAAAAATTTGACGGATTGATTGCCGAGGGCAAAATAGGAACAGAAAAAGTATATATCTTAAAGCCGCAGACTTATATGAATTTGTCCGGTAATGCGGTGGTTAAGGCGGCGCAGTTTTATAAAATTTTGCCGCAGAATATTGTGGTTATTCATGATGATATGGATTTGCCGCTGGGCAAGATGAAGGCTAAGCAAGGCGGCGGTGCCGGCGGACATAACGGTCTGAAGTCGATTGATGCGGCAATTACGCCGAACTATAATCGTATCCGAATCGGGGTCGGGCACCCCGAAGGTCGAGGCGAAGAGGTGGTTAACCACGTATTGTCGGGTTTTGGCAAAGCAGAAAAAGAGATTTTGCAAAAGGATATTGAGCTTATTTTGGAAACAATAGAGGTTTTAATTGGCAAAGGAATGGCTGAGTATTCGTCCTGTCTGGGAATGCGGCAAAAAGGGTAAAGAAGAGTTTTGATAAAAAATTATTGTGTTACTCTATAAATTTTAGAAATTATGAAAAAAAGAAAAGATTTGACAAATTTGTTTTGCCGTGTGTGGCACAAATTATTTGCTCGTACATGTGATTCTCATATAACTGAGCAGAAGGTCTTAAAGGTTCTGGAAAATGTAAGCGTGATTGATCCGAAAAAACGGAAACCGGATATTTGGGACGAAGAGTTTATTCGCCTAGTTCCGGTGTTGCATCATTATGATAAAGCATTAGAAATGTTGAATAAATACGGCTGGCTTAGCAAGACGTATTTTGAAAATCTGAAAGATGCCGATAAAAATGTCGCGTTGCAACGTACATTCTGCCGTATTAGGAAGAATGCTTATCAATATCCCAGTTGCTCGCCTTATAGCGCATGTTATGGAAACTTGCTTTATGGCTTTTTGGAACATTGGGATTTGTTGCCGGAAATTAAGGAAGAAATCTTTGATGATCCGGATTTTGAGCCTGTTGTTAGGATTTATAAGCTTTTTCGAGAATTGCAAAAATATTAAGTAACAAAGACTGCTTTTGCGCGTGCGCGAAGGCGGTTTTTGTTATTGAAATAAATGAAAATATCGTTTATAAGAAGGCCAAATTAATTAAACGGAGTTTCTAGAGATGGGGTTTAACTGCGGGATTGTCGGGTTGCCGAATGTCGGCAAATCGACGTTATTTAATGCTTTGACGCAAACAATCGCGGCACAGGCGGCGAATTTTCCGTTTTGTACGATTGAGCCCAATACAGGCAGAGTGGCGGTTCCAGACGAGCGCTTGCAAAAGCTGGCCGATATTGTTAAGCCCAAACAAATTGTGCCGACACAACTAGAGTTTGTCGATATTGCGGGGCTGGTCAAAGGTGCATCCAAAGGCGAGGGTTTAGGCAATCAGTTTTTGGCCAATATTCGTGAGGTCGATGCCATTATCCATGTGTTGCGCTGTTTTGACGATGACAATATTACCCATGTTGAGGGCTCGGTTGATCCGATACGCGATGCCGAGATTGTCGAGACCGAGCTGATGATTGCCGATTTGGAATCCTTGGAAAAGCGTTTTGACCAAGCCCAGAAAAAAGCCAAAGGTGGCGATAAAGAGGCCCTTTTGAACGTGAGTGTGATGGCGCCGGTGATTGACGCCTTGAAATCAGGCAAACCGGCACGGGTTGCCAAACCAGATGACAGCAACAAAGATGCCCTCAAAGCCTATAAGATGTTGCAGCTTTTGACATCAAAGCCGGTTTTGTATGTTTGCAATGTGGACGAAGCTTCGGCAGCCAAAGGCAATGCCTATTCGGAAAAAGTTTTTGCCAAAGCCAAAGCGGAAAACGCGCGGGCGGTTATTATCTCGGCAGCAATCGAATCGGAGGTGGCTCAGCTTGATGACGAGGCCGAAAAACAAGAGTTTTTGGCAACATTGGGTCTCAAAGAAACTGGGCTTTCTAAAATCATCAAAGCCGGATACGAGCTTTTGGGGTTACAGACCTATTTTACTGCCGGACCCAAAGAGGTCAGAGCTTGGACATTTGTCAAAGGTTCTAAGGCTCCGGTTTGCGCCGGAATTATCCATTCCGATTTTGAGCGCGGATTTATTCGTGCCGAGACCATATCTTATGATGATTTTGTGCGCCTTGGTGGTGAGCAAGCCTGTAAAGAAGCCGGCAAGATGCGTTCCGAAGGCAAAGAGTATATTGTGCAGGACGGCGATCTGTTAAACTTTTTATTCAATGTTTAACGGGTTTCTGCTTGTATGTTTGCTCCTTATGTGCTTCTTGCACATGGTTTTATAGTCAGAACAGGATATAAGGAAAATGCGTTTAGCTTTGTTTCAACCGGATATTCCGCAAAACACCGGCACCTTGCTGCGGTTGGGAACGTGTTTGGATTTGGCCATAGATATCATCGAACCCTGCGGTTTTGTTTTTAATGACAAAGCGATGCGGCGTGCCGGTATGGATTATCTGGATATGAGTAACTGCCGACGGCATGACAGCTGGCAGGCTTTTTTGCGTTATCGGGTCGAACACGGCGAAGAATACGGGCGGCTTGTGTTGATGACCACCAAAGGCAGTATTCCTTATACCAAGTTTAATTTTCTGCCAAATGACATTATCCTGATGGGGCGCGAATCGGCTGGTGTGCCGGAAGAAGTCCATCAAACGGCGGATGCGCGCATTGTGATACCGATGAATGAAAAAGCGCGCTCCATCAATATGGCGGTTTCGGCGGCGATGGCGGTTGGCGAGGCTTTGCGGCAGACAGAGTTGTTTCCGTCACGTTTGTAAGCATTTTATACAAAATTGGTTGACGTTTTGTCTAAAAAGAGCTATGATCTTTCGCAGTAAAAAATTATGAAAATATTATTGGGTCAGGTTTCAGGCACGTTAGGATGCTCTTTTTAGGCTCAATGTCATAAAAAAAATTATCCTATGGCAACAAAAATTTTTCAGGAGCTGCCTACAATCTCCAGAAATTATTATCTGGCCGGCGCCACAACGACGGCTGCAGGTTTTAAGGCGGCTAAGAATCAAAAACCTTGGACCAGGGCAGAACGATTTGACTATGCCGAGAAGCACTTTCCAAAGGCCTATAAGTATGACAATGGAAAGCCGCTTCCGATGGGTGCTGCGGGCTTGGTCGTCATTCAGATTAGTCTTCCCTTTGGCAGGGAAACCACATTGGGACCTCAACCAACGCAGCGATGCGAAGCTGTCGGCGTGGCTATGGAAAGGGCTCTTCGCCATCTGTATGTGTATGAAAGCAGGACTTATCTGCTGCACGATGGTAAAATAGAGCGGCTTCTTGACAGCGGAACCGTTTTGTTCTTTCAGGCTGAGAAGAAGGCTATTGAGAAAATAATGAATTTTTCTCAGTGGCTCCATTCCGAGAATATGGGGATGTTTCTTCTTAATTTTGGCAAGGGAGAGCACCCTTACAGGGTATGGCGCGTTGAAAAAACAGAAATGGATTTCTGTTATTTGGCGGTTAGCCTGTTGAACGGCGTTATTTTTGAGCTGGCGCCGGAAGGAATGCCGGAGATGATACCGGCTCCGTTAAGGATAACGGTAGGAGACATTCGCTTCCGCCCGATGAGCCCTTGGGTCAAGGACTCATTAGAAGCAGACTATGTCCGCTTCTGAGAACAAAAAATGTCGAACGCGTGCGGCGTTCGGCATTTTTTTAACTAAAGTTGAGGCTGGAAAAGATTTATCTAAAGATTATCTGATGAACAGAAACTTTGATTTCAGTGATATAAAATATAGTTTTATAGTCAAATTGTTAACTTTTTTACTTTATAACTATTTTTGTTATTGAAAATTAAGTTTTTATTGCTTAAGTTAAAACTGTATTAGTTGTCTTGCAACTATAATAAATTAAAACCCATATGGAGATGATAAAATGAAAAAGCTTTTAAGTATGTTTTGCGCCGTGCTCGCTTTGTCGGCTTGTTCGACGATGAGCGAGAGTTCTTTGTTTGGCGGCAGCGAATGCGAATCGAAAATGGCTCGTGATTTTATGGAGAACGCCGAAGATAGAGTCTTCTTTGCGTTTGACAGCTCGGCTATTTCGCGTGATGCGGCCGAAGTTTTGGATACCCAAGTTAAATGGCTGAAGAAGAATGAAGAAGTCAAAGTTATTGTTCAGGGCTACTGCGATGAAAGAGGTACCAGAGAATATAACTTGGCTTTGGGTGAAAGACGCGCCAATGCCGTTAAACAGTACTTGGTTTCTAAGGGTATTGCGGCCAACCGGATCTCCGTCATTTCGTACGGTAAAGAAAGACCGGCCGTTTTGGGCAGCAACGAAGCTGCTTGGGCTCAGAACCGTCGTGCTGTTACGGTTGTTGCCGGCAACTAATAAGACAACAGTCTGAGTTGAATATGCCTCTTGCTTAGTCGGCTGGGGGCATATTTTTTTGCGCTTGTGCTTTGAGCTCTTTTGTTTTAAATTGACAGAAAATAATTCTTGGCAATGGAGTAAGTAAAGATGAAAAAATCAGTTTGGTTGTTGACGGGTTTTTTATTGTCGGCGGCGTGGCCGGCGGCAGCGGTGTCGGATAATGCCTTACAGCGGCAGATTGATGCTCTGCGGGAAGATGTTCAGGTAATGCAGCGGCAGATATATCGTAATCAGGGCGGCGAGGCAGGTGAAGATATTACCGTTAAGGTTGGCAATATGGATGAGAATCTGCGCGATCTTATAGGTCGGGTTGATATGGTTGAACACCAGATTAGGACACTGGAAGAAAAAATTAATCTGCTTAATAAAGATATTGATGTTCGCCTGAAAATGATTGAGGGTAAGCCGATTGAGAGCGGCGGCATGAGTAAAGAAACACCGGCTAAAAAATTTGATGCACCGGTGGCCAAAGATGCGCCGGCTTCAATTGTTGGCGGTTCGATTAAAAAGGGAAGCGATTTGCCGGAGGTTAAAACAAAGACGGCCGAGCAAATTTATCAGGAAGGTTTGGATGCTCTTAATGGCGGCAAAAACGATGAGGCTGCAGCTAAATTCAATACTGTTTTGACTAAGTTTCCGGAACATAAATTGGCGGCTAATGCACAATATTGGCTCGGCGAATCTTATTATGGCAAAAAGGATTATGCCAAAGCGGCGGTGGCTTTTGCCAAGGGTTATGAAAAATATAAGGACAGCAACAAAGGTGCTGATAATATATTGAAATTGGGTATGTCTATGCAGATGCTCGGTAAGACCGAGGAAGCCTGCACAGCATTTGTTAATTTGCCGAAGGAATTTCCTAAAGCGCCGGATAATTTGAAAAATAAAGCGGCGCAATTAGCGGCAGAGTTGAAATGTAAGAAGTAAGGATGCGCGCGTTTATTGCAAAATATCATCTGAAAGGGAAAAATGTCGCCGCGGCGGTTTCCGGCGGGGCAGACTCGCTGGCCTTGGTGCTGAGGCTTAAGGAGGCTGGCTGTAAGGTCGTGGCGTTGACGGTTGATCATGGCTTGCGGCCGGAATCGGGAACGGAGGCGGCTTATGTCGGCAAGCTTATGCAAGAGAAGAGTATTGAGCATCATATTTTGGTTTGGGATGCGCCTAAGCCGCAAAACGGAATTGAAGAGGCTGCACGGCAGGCGCGTTATCGGTTGATGCTGGAATTTTGCCGGCGGCGTCATATTGAATTTTTGGCGACAGGACATCATCGGCGTGATCAAGTGGAGACTTTTTTGCTGCGGTTGCAGCGCGGTAGCGGCGTTTTTGGGTTGAGCGGTATTTTGCCTCTTAGCCGGCGTGGCGGGGTTACGCTTATTCGGCCACAGCTTGACGAAGCACCGGAAGATCTGAAAGATTATTTGCGGCAACAGAATATTCGTTGGATTGAGGATCCTATGAATCGGGATGACGATTTTGCGCGGGTTAAGATCCGTCAATTTTTGCCAAGGTTGGCCGAAATAGGTTTGGATGAAAAGCGGCTGGCTGATACGGCTGCGGTGCTTTGCCGGACACGGTTGTTTATCCAAGAACTTGTGGATAGATTTATGGCGGCTGCGGTGCGCTTTTGGGCAGAGGATGCTGCGGCAAGTTTGTCTTATAAGAAATTAACAGAACTGCATGAGGAAGTGGCGCGGCCGGTTTTGGGACAGTTGATTACCAAAATCGGCGGAGGTGATTATCCTCCTGAGGCTGCCGAGTTGCAACGTGTTTTGACAGCAGGAGATGATTTTAAGGGTTGTACTTTGGGCGGCTGTGAGTTGTTTATAGCGGCAAAGCGTTTGTGGATTGTGCCGCAGGATAAGGAAAACCGTTTGATGAATAAGGTAGAGTGGGATAATTTTGCGGCCGCGCATCCCGAATACCGCAATGCCGGTCTGCCATATAAAGTGCGGCGGGCTCTGAAAGAAAAATTAAAAGATTGAGATGGTGAAGGTGAAGAAAAAATCAGATTTTATTTCAACTGGTTTGGTAGCGCAAAACCGGCGGGCTCATTTTGATTATTTGATTGAGGAAAAATTTGTGGCCGGTTTGCAGCTTTTGGGAACCGAGGTTAAATCGCTTCGGCTGGGGCATGCTAATATCAATGATGCTTTTGGGGTGGAGCATGACGGCGAAATTTTTATGGTTAATATGTTTATTGCCGAATATGCCAACAAGGGTTACAGTTCGCATGCCGAAAAACGCGAACGCAAATTGCTGTTGAAGAAAAAAGAGATTATCAACATTATCAACGCGCTGGCGCGTAAAGGTGCGACGCTAGTGGCTTTGCGGTTGTTTTTTGACAATAATGGGCGTGCTAAGCTGGAAGTCGGTCTTGGTCGCGGCAAAAAGAATTATGACAAGCGGGAATCAATTAAGAATCGCGAACTTGACCGGAAAATTCGTCTAAAGGAGTATTGAAAGGCTTTTGGATCCTTCGGCGCTGACGCGCCTCAAGGATGACTGGAAGGTAAGTGCTCAGGATGACGTTTTCCTTTTGTCATGTTGAGGAACGTCAGTGACGAAACATCTCATAGATCCTTCGCTTCGCTCAGGATGACAGTAAAGGGTGCTCAGGATGACAGTAAAGGATGCTCAGGA
>CALYBB010000001.1 GCA_944393715.1 uncultured Alphaproteobacteria bacterium | reverse complement strand
TATTACGAAGCACTTGCAAAACTCCCAAAAGAAAGTTATAAAATTAACTTAAAAATCAACTTTTTAAGGGGCGTTGATATGCGAATCAAAAAAGGCGAACTCATTTTAAGTGATGAAGACATAGATAATTTTAGCATCCAATACAGCATTTAAATAAGGCCGAAAGATAATATTTACATACTTATTTTTTAATGCCTGGGGTTGCTTTTGTGCGGAAGTGCTTATATAGTAAAGCATAATGTTTTAACAAAAGTGCAAGTTTTTAGGCTATGGCATTGGATTTTTTGGCAGAACAGCAAAAATTGACCGTTGTGTTGAGCGGTGATATGCGTCGCTATGACAATCAGTCGAAGATTGCCGAGACGATGGCAGCGGTGGCTAGGGCAAAAGAAATCCGTTTTGAGGCTACTGGGCTTAGAGATTGGGATTCAACCACGGCGGCGGTTATCTATCGGCTGATAACCCGAGAGATTAAACCGAAAACCAAAGTTATAACTGAGAGCTTGCCTAAGGATTTGCAGCGATTGCTGGCTTTGGCTTTGGCGGTTGATCGCAAACCGGCACAACCGACAACGAATAAAGGAGGGTTGTTGGAAAGGCTCGGCGGTTGGGGGTTGGAGATTGGCGGCGGCGTCAAAAAAGCTTTGGCCTTTATGAAAGATGCGGGGATGTCGCTGGTGCGCTTTTTTTGCGGTCGGGCGGTGATGCGGCGGGTCGATTTTGAGTTTGCGCTGGAAGACTGCGGCTATAAGGCCATAGGTATTGTCAGCTTGGTCAGCTTTATGGTGGGGCTGATTCTGGCTTTTGTCGGTGCGTTGCAGCTCAAAATGTTCGGGGCGCAGATTTATATTGCCTCGCTGGTGACTATCGGTATGATACGGATTATGGGCGCGATTATGGCGGGAATCATTATTGCCGGCCGCACCGGCGCAGCCTATGCCGCGACAATCGGCACCATGCAGGTTAATGAGGAAGTCGACGCGCTAAAGACTTTCGGCTTTTCGGTCAGCGATTTTTTGGTGCTGCCGCGGTTGTTGAGCCTGATGATTACTATGCCTTTTTTGACGATGCTGGCCGATATTATGGGGATGATCGGCGGGGCGTTCGTGGCGGTGTTGATTTTGGATATTTCGGCGCCGTTGTATTGGCAGTATTCGGTCAGCGCTTTTGGCTTGAATAATTTTCTGGTTGGTATTTTTCACGGTTTTGTTTACGGCCTTATTATTGCCGGCTGCGGTTGTTATTACGGTGTCAACTGCGGGCGCAATGCCGACAGTGTCGGTGTGGCGACAACCAGAGCGGTGGTGGCGTCTATTGTGATTATGATTGTGGTTACCGGTATTTTGACTTTGATTTTTGAGGCATTTGGCATATGAAGATAGATATGATGAAAATCAAAGGCGAGAATCTGACGGTGGCGTACGGCGATAATGTGGTGCTGCGCCGCGTGAATTTTGAGGTTAAAAAAGGTGATATTTTTATCATCATGGGTGGTTCCGGCTGCGGCAAAAGCAGCTTGTTGAAAGTTTTGACCGGATTAAAGGAGCCGGCCGCCGGTAAGGTGCTGATTGACGGGGTTGATTTTTATGCGGCCGATACGGCGGAACAAAAGAAAATTATGCGCAATGGCGGTATTTTGTACCAAAGCGGGGCGTTGTTCAGTTCAATGACGTTGGCAGAAAATATTGCTTTGCCGCTGCAACAATATACCGATTATTCGGCGGCGATGATTAAAGATCTGGTTGCGCTTAAATTGGCGTTGGTCGGGCTTAAGGGTTATGAAGATTTTTATCCGGCGGAGATTTCCGGCGGGATGAAAAAGCGTGCCGGTTTGGCGCGGGCGATGGCTCTGGATCCGGATATTTTGTATTTTGATGAGCCGTCGGCCGGATTGGATCCGGTGAGTGCAAAATTATTGGACGACCTGATTTTGGAAATCAACCAAAGCTTGGGCACAACCATTGTGGTGATTACTCATGAGTTGAGTTCGATTTTTGCCATCGGCAAAAACGCAATTTATCTTGACAGCGAGACCAAAAGCGTCTCGGCTTATGGTAACCCACACGAGTTGCTTAATAATCCGCCGAACCGCAATGTGTTGAGTTTTTTAACCGGAGGTAGAGAATAATGGCAAAACAACCTAACCGTAGATTAATCGGCTTGTTTTTGGTTATCGGTCTGGCCGTGTTTTTGGTAATTATTGGCTTTTTGTTGCAAAACAAGCTGTTTGGCTCGCGCGGCAATGAAGTAGTGATGTTTTTTGAGGAATCAATTAACGGGTTGAATGTTGGCTCACCGGTGGTGCTCAAAGGGGTTAAAATCGGTGAGGTCAGCAAGATTGACATTGTGATTGATACCGAAACGTTGGATTTTAGTATTCCGGTTTATGCGCGGATGAACTCCAAGGGCATCAGCAGCACGATGCACTATAATGACGGGCGCGAGGTTTTGGGAGCCCTGGTCGAAAAGGGCTTAAGGGCGCGGCTGGCGTCGCAAAGCTATGTGACCGGACAGCTAATGATTGAGTTTGAGATGCTGCCGGACACGCCGGTCAAATATCATGAAAATGTTTCAATTCCTGAAATTCCGACGGCGTTGTCAACTTTGGGCGAATTATCGCGCGGGTTGCAAAAAATGCCGTTGGCCGAAGGTGTTAAAAACTTCAACGATTTCTTTAAGGGGTTGAATCAAAGTATGCCGGATATTAATAAAATTATTGAGGATGTCGAAAAAGTGGTAACCCGCAATCGCGGAACCTCAACCGAGGTGTTGAACAACTTTAATGATGCCGCCGTTAATGTCAGCCGTGCGGCCAAGTCAATGCAAAATCTGACGGATTATCTGGAAAGGCATCCGGAGGCGTTAATTAAGGGAAAGAGGTAGAAAAATGAGAAAATTCGGCGCGATTTTGATGGTGTTTTTGTTAGGCGGGTGCTTAGGCGGTTATAGTCCGGCTAACCGGTTTTATTATTTGCAGGTTGTTGATGCGGTCGAGCCTGTCAGTTCAAAAAAACTTAATATCGGCGTTGATTCCGTTGAACTGCCGGATTATCTGGATCGGCCGCAGATTATTGTTTTTGAGCAAGGATCGCCGCAAATGAAGATTGATGAAACTAATCGCTGGGGCGAGGCTTTGGCAACCATGGTGCAACGAACGGTGACGACGGATATTGCCGCGTATTTGCCCAAAGCTACGGTTAAATCCAAGACGGCGCTTGATGAGAGGTTTAGGTATCTGGTTGATATTGAAATCGTGCGGTTGGATATGATTGGTGATGATGGGGCTGTTTTGGAGGCGTGGTGGTCGGTTTATGATGACGACGGGCGAAGGATTGTGCAACAGAAAACGGCATTAAAGCGTAAAATTGACGGTGGTTTTGATGCTTATGTTGAGGCCGAAAGCGAGATGATTGCCGAGATGAGTCGGCAAATTGCGCAGGTTGTTGCAAAGGTTAAGTAATGTTGGCTAGCTTTCCAGAGCTTTGATGATTTTTTCGGTTACTTCTTTGGCGTCGCCGTAGAGCATGATAGTGTTTGGGGCATAAAACAACGGGTTATCAATACCGGCGTAGCCGCTGCCGAGAGAGCGTTTGACAAAGAAAACGGTTTTGGCTTCGGCAACATCCAAGATAGGCATTCCGTAAAGCGGTGATGATGTGTCAGTTTTAGCGGCCGGATTGGTAATATCGTTGGCACCGATGACATAGGCAACATCAGCGGAGGAAAATTCGCTGTTGATGTCTGTCAACTCGTAGACATCTTTGTAATCAATGCCGGCTTCGGCCAAGAGAACGTTCATGTGGCCCGGCATGCGGCCGGCAACCGGATGAATGGCGAATTTGACTTCGGCATGGTATTTGTTATGCAGCAAAAAAGCCATGGTCTTGAGCGTGTGTTGAGCTTGGGCGGCGGCCATGCCGAAGCCTGGAACAATAATAATCTTGTTTGCGTTTTCCATAATAAAGGCTGCGTCTTCGGGTGCACCGGAACGAGCGGTTTGGGCTTCAGCCGCGGTGCCGGAATTTTGTACGCCTAAAGAGCCGGTAAAGATGTTTAGCAATGATCGGTTCATTGCTTTCATCATAATAGCGGCCAATATTAATCCACCGGAACCAACGATTGAACCGATGATGATTAAAAGGCTGTCGGACAAAGACAAACCGATGCCGACAGCAGCCCAGCCGGAACAACCGTTGAGCAGTGATACGGCAACCGGCATGTCAGCGCCGCCGACGGGGAGAAGCAACAATAATCCAAGAATCAATATCAGCAAAGATAGGATAAGAAATAAAGGTATGTTCGGTTGCAGGATAAAAATAATCGATAAGGTGAGAATGGTCAGTGCTAAAGCAGCGTTTAATCCGTACTGGCCGGTGAAGCGGAGCGGGTGCGCCGGCATGAATCCCTGCAACTTGGCAAAAGCAACCAGAGAACCGGAAAAGGTCAGGCCGCCAACAAAAAGACTGATAGTGTTGTTGAAATTTTGCGGTGAAAAAGCCAATACTTCGCTCAAAGCAACGCAGGCGGCGGCTAATCCGCCGAGGCCGTTTAAGGCGGCAACCATTTGCGGCAGAGCTGTGATTTTGATTCTAAAGGCCGTGTAAACGCCGATTGCCGCGCCGCTTAGGATAACTGTCAGTGTCAGAGGATAATTCGGAAGTTTGAGCGATATGACGGCGGCAATGACGGCAAGCGCCATGCCGGTCATACCTAAAAAGTTGCCCAAACGCGCGGTTTGCGGCGAGGCAAGAGAACGGATGGATGCAATCATTAAAGCACAGGCGGTTAGGTATGATATATTAACCAAAGCGGGCATTATTGTTTTTTCTCCGATTTGAACATGGTCAGCATGCGCGCAGAAACAGCGAAGCCTCCGGCAGTATTGATGGCAGCCAAAAAACAAGCCAGATATGATAAAAACGAATCGATGATTGACAAGCTGTCTGCCAGAGATGTTAATGCGCCGATGATGATAATGCCGGAAATAGCGTTGGCTACGCTCATCAAAGGTGAATGTAGCGCCGGAGTAACACCCAAAACGGCAAAATAACCAACGAAGCATGCAAGCAGAAATATTGTCAGTAAAATCCAGATATCCATTTTTATCCTTTCGGTAGTTTGGTTGAGGTTATCAGGCTATTCTTGTTATCGGGAATGAAAGTCATTGTTGCGGAATCGTAAAACTGCATGGCAAAATTATAGAGATTATTGGCAAACAACAGGCTGGCGGTGTTTGGAATTTCGGTGGCCAAATCAGAGCAGCCGCAAAGGATTTTTCTTGAGATATGCCGGATTGTGTTGTTTTGGCTTCCGACAATATTGCCGCCGAAAGCTGCGGCCATATCCATTAAGACAGCGCCAGCAGGGAGTTTTTTTATCATGGAATTGGTTATGATCTTTGGTGCTGGACTGCTGGCTGCGGCAGTAATAACAATATCAGTTTGCGACAACAACGGAGTAAAGTCGGTTACAAATTCGGCGCCTAAAGATTTGGCTTGCTCTGCGGTTTCCGGACGAATATCGGAAGCAAAAACTTTGGCTCCCAAACGTTTGGCGGTGGCAACAGCCTGCAGACCGGCAACACCGATGCCAATAATTAAAAATTTTAGAGGCGGAACAGTTCCGGCGGAAGTTATCATCAGAGGTGTCGCCCGTTTGCCCAAAGACAAAGATTTGAGCACTGCCTGATAGCCGGACAAATTATCTTGTGATGATAAAATATCAAAGGGTTGAGAAAGTGATAGGCGCGGCAGCTTATTTAATGCGAAGGCGGTTATATTTTTTTTGTGTAGCAGTGCGACAGCTTCGGAGGTGAGGTTGCGTAAATCGCCGATGATAAAACGGTTGTTTGGTAAAAGAGATATTTCAGATTTATTTGGTGCACGGATTTTAAGTAAAATATCGGTTTGTGTCAAAATATCAGCGGCAGAGGAACAAATAACGGCACCGCTTTGGCGATAGGCGTGATTATCAAATCCGGCGGCTTGTCCGGCGTTGTGTTGCAGTAGGATTTTGAAGCCTTTTTTAGTAAATTCGGCAACAGTTTTCGGGACAGCGGCGACACGTGTCTCACCCAAATATGTTTCTTTTGTGATGCCGATAATCATTAATTTGAAGACTCTTGTTGTTAACGGATTGTAAAAACAAACAGGTATATAGTCTGTTTTATGAAAGATACAATATTATGAGGACAAAATTTTGATACGCGAATTGTGGAATTTATTTGCCTTGTTTTTTAAAATTGGTTTGTTTACCTTTGGCGGCGGTTATGCTATGTTGCCGCTTCTTAAGGCCGAGTTGGTCAATAAACGCCGTTTTGTTAATGAACAGGAATTGCTTGATCTTTATTCTATTGGGCAGTGCACTCCGGGGATTATTGCAATTAATGTGGCAACTTTTATCGGCTATCGGCAAAAAGGCGTTTGCGGAGCAATAATAACGACGCTGGGTATGGTTTTGCCGTCATTGGTTATTATTGTCCTGATTGCTTCGGTTTTGCAAAATTTTGCCGACAACCGTTATGTGGCCTATGCTTTTGCCGGAATCCGCATTTGCGTGGCGGCGTTGATTGCCGATGTTCTCTTTGATTTGACACGTAAAAATATTCAAAACTGGCAAAATACCCTGATATTTATCGGCGCGTTGGTATTGTTGGTCGGGTTGAGTTTGTCTGCGGTATGGATTGTTATTATTGCCGGTATGACAGCTCTTATTTTCAGCGAGGTCAGGAGGCGCCGAAAATGATTTATTTGTTGTTGTTTTTTGAATTTTTTAAAATAGGCTTGTTTGCCATTGGCGGCGGGTTGGTAACAGTGCCCTTTTTGTTTGATCTTGCGGAACGGTATGATTGGTTTACGACGGCTGAGCTGGCAGATATGATTGCTGTTTCAGAGTCAACACCAGGGCCTATAGGGGTTAATATGGCAACGTTTTCCGGATTTAAGGCCGCCGGAATCTCAGGTGCGGTAACGGCAACTTTCGGTTTGGTTTTGCCGTCTGTGATTATTATGATTATGGTGGCTAAACTGATGCAAAGATATAGCGGTAATACCCGTACACATGATATTTTGGGGGGAATTAGGCCGGCGGTTTTGGCTCTTATTTTGTTTGCCGGATTGCAAATCGGCAAAATAGCCCTGACTGGCAGTTTGGAGGTCTTAATGTTTGCAGCATTGTTATCAATGATGCGGATTTGGAAACAAAGCCCCGTGCTATACCTAGGATTGGCTGCCGTTTTGGGAATAGCTTTAAAACTTTGAAGCCCTCTTTACAGAAGGCTTATAAAGTTTATTTAAGCGTGCTGGTTAATCCAATCGGTAATAGTGTTTTTGGAGATCAAGCCAACTTTACTGTCAACCAGTTTGCCGTTTTTGAACAGCAACAGCGACGGAATGCTGCGAATGCCAAAACTGGCCGGTGTGGCCGGTGCTTCATCAACGTTCATTTTGCAGATTTGAATTTTGTCGGACATTTCGTTTGATACCTCTTCCATAATCGGCAGAAGCTGGCGGCAGGGGCCACACCATTCGGCCCAAAAATCAACCAAAACAAGACCCTTTGATTTTAGAACTTCGGCATCAAATTGAGAATCGTTAATTGCTTTCATTGTCTTTCCTTTCCGTTTTTGATAATATTTTTATAATATAGGCATAAATTTTGGATAAATAAAGCTCTTTATCGTAAAAATTCGCCGTATAGGCATCAAAATTTATTTAACAGGCATAATTTGCGCAGTGTTTGTCCACAAAATATAGGTTTCAACTTGTTTTTGGGGATAAATTTTTTCAACCAGTTGTCGATAAGCTGACATTTGTTTGCGGTAGGCCGGCGGAATGTCGTTTGGGGTTTTGGCGGCAGGGCGGTTTGTTTTGTAATCAATAATCATTACTTTGTCATCAGTAATTACCAGACGATCAATTTGGCCGGAAATGATATGGTTACCGACTTGCCCCATCAAAGCAACTTCTGCCATGGAATTAGGCGAAAATAAGGGCGCAAAACATGGATTGTTAAGTAATGACAAGACCTCTGAGTATATTTTTTTGCGCTCGGTTTCATTTATGTCGGAGGCTTGAGACTGCAAAAATTCCGTGGCCAGCTGCGGTCGGTCGGCTTCTGCGGCGTTTGGTAAAAATTGCAGCATTTTATGAATAATACGGCCTCGATTGTACAAATGATTGTCGTCAAACGCAGATAAAGGTGACAGAGCTGCAATACCTGTTTCGTCTTGGTGTGACGGTGTCAGAGGTTTGGCTAAAGGATCTTCATGGGGAAGGGGCGCTGTCAGCCACTCCGGAAGCGATGCCGGTGCCGTGATAATTTCTGGCACTGAGACAATCGGGGGAACGAACTGTTGTGGTGTTTCGTAGATTAATCTGCCGTCTGGTTGTTTTTCTGCTATTGGTTCAAGAGCTTCTTTGCACAGGGCATACCAAGATTCTTCGCTGATGTTGTTTTTTTTGCACCAGCCGCAGATGTATAGGCAATCTTCGGCACGTGTCAATGCAACATAAAGCAAGCGGTGGTATTCCTCCATGAGGATGTTTTTTTCTTTATTCTTTATTTTTTCAGCTTGATTTTCATAATAACTTTTGCCGAGAGGATAAAGCAAAGTGCCGTTATCACAAAGCCAGCCGGCTTCTTGTTTGACTGTTTTGATGCGCATGGCATCCGGAAGAATGACAATTGGTGCTTGCAGGCCTTTTGATCCGTGGACAGTCATTACTCTGACAGCATCTTGTTTGTTTTGCTCAAGGTTGCGCTTGATTTCGACATCATCTTGACGCATCCAGCCAACAAACAGCTGCATTGACGGAATATGTTCCCGCTCAAAATCAAGACAAAGATTTATGAATTCGTCAAGGGCGTCTTCGCAATCAAATCCTAAGCGTTCAATAAATTGTTTGCGGCCGTTTAAGGTGTTTAGGACATGAGAGAAAAATTCGAACGGCCGCATTTGTCCGGCGGAAATCAATAAATTTTGTAATTTGGTTTTGGCGTCGGTGTAGGCAGAATTTTGTTGCAAACGCTGCCAAAGACTGTTGTCGCCGCGATCATAACATAGTGTAAAAAGGTCGTCGTCATTGAGGCCAAAAAGGGGAGATTTTAAGAGGCAGGCTAAATTCAGGTCATCGTCCGGCAGCAATGTAAAATCGGCCAGAGCCATTAGGTCGTTGATGGAAATTTGTTGCAAAAGTTTTATTCGATCGGCGCCGGCAATGTT
This sequence comes from uncultured Alphaproteobacteria bacterium, assembly GCA_944393715.1. Lineage (GTDB taxonomy): Bacteria > Pseudomonadota > Alphaproteobacteria > RF32 > CAG-239 > CAZU01. The sequence continues at coordinate 65,781 of CALYBB010000001.1, read as the reverse complement.
AACGCCAAAGTTTTTGCACGAGCGAATGAATTCCTGAACAAAAGCGTCGCGCTGTTGGACCAGTATCAGAAAATCGCTGTACTTTAAGGGACGGTTTTGAGATTTTAATTTTTCGCCGCGGGAAACTTTAAGATAAATCATTTCGGCAAGCTGCTGAGCCAATTTGGCTCTGGGTGATACGGCTGTTATGCGTTCAACCGGCGGCAGCCATACATCATCCGGATTTTTATCTGTTTCCGGTTGAATAAGAGGCCAGAGTTCGACCCTGCCACCATCGCCGATACGTGATGGGACATGTGCTAATTTTTGATTGGAGCGAATTACGCCGGCACAAGCTTTGCCATTGGAAAATACGGCATTGACAACATCCAAAATGGCGTCAGCCGAACGGAAAGAAACTTCCATATCAATTTGATGAAAAGCCGGATCGCGGCTGGCAAAATAATCGTGTGTTTTTTCAAATTCGTGCGGATCAGCACCTTGAAAAGAGTAAATGGATTGTTTACGATCGCCGACGACAAAAATGGTCGGTCGGGAAGCTTTGGAGCCAAGGCCTGAAAAAAATTCGTTTGTTAGGGATTTTACAACAGCCCATTGGTCGGGCGAAGTATCTTGTGCTTCGTCTATTAAAACATGATCAATGCCGCCGTCAAGCTTGTATAAAATCCATTCAGAGATATGCGGCGCTTCCAGCAAATGTCGTGTTAATAAAATAAGATCATTGAAGTCCATTTTGGAACGGCTTTTTTTATAAAGCCGGTAGCGTTTCAGCAAATCTGCCGCGATGACTAGAACAGCGCGGGTCGCCTTGAGGAGTTCTACTGCCGTAAGTTTGTTTAAGGTATCGTCCAGATGTAATTTTTGATTGGCGACGATTTCTTCGGCTTGGGGAAAAAGTTTGCGCGATTTTTCGACCAGTAATCTTTTATAATGCAGGATGGTGTTGACGGTGTCAAAGTTTTTTGTTTCTACGGCAGAAGCTAAAGAAACTGCGTATTTGCGTGATGTGTCGCTTCCTGCTTCAAGTGCTTTTATCAGATATTCGACATCAGTTTTGGCGAATCTCTGCCAAAACAAGTTAATAAGGTCTTCGGCCGATGTTTGCGGCGTTATGTTGAGACCTTTTGCTACGGCGGCAATTAAATCGTCGACGGAGGAATAGTTTTGCAGGCTGGTTTCAATGAGATTTCTTTGAGAGGTAATTGCCTGCAGGATGTCTGGAAAAGAATTTTCGGAAACGACGGTTGTTAACCAAGAAAGCGCTTCGGTTGTCCGGATGTCCGTCGTTCCTCTGAGCAGATCGAGTTTAATTTCTTTGAGTGCTGTGTCTGCCTCGCGGTCATCCATTACTTCAAAATAAGGCGAGATTTTAGCTTCAAGCGGAAAGCGCTTGAGAATCTCTTGACAAAAACTATGGATGGTTTGGATTTTGATCCCGCCCGGTGTATCCAACAGAATGGCAAAAAGTTGTCTTGCCTGTTCCAGAAGTTTGGTTTGTTCAGATGCATCGGATAAATTTTTTCCCAGCAAATTTTGAAGTTCGGATAAAAGTTTGGTGTCCGGAAAGACAGCCCATTTGCTTAAACGATCGGCAATACGGTTGCTCATTTCAACGGCGGCCGCTTTGGTATAGGTCAGGCATAAGATACGCGCCGGATTGACGCCGCTTAGAAGAAGGCGCAGTACACGGTCGGATAAGACTTTTGTTTTGCCGGTTCCGGCCGAAGCTTCGACCCAAACCGAAACAGACGGATCGGCTGCCTGACGCTGTTTGTCCGAAGCCAATGAAATGCGATTATTTTTTTGCTGTTGAAAATCTTGGGTCATTCGTCTTCTTCCTCTTCCTGAACGGACCACTCGCTGATGCGTGCCAAATGTTCGTAATCGGAATATTTTTCAATATGTTTGGGATTGGGACGGCTCAGATAGCCGGTGGAAACGGAGTCAAACAAGCCAATGGTTTTTAGGATTTGTTTTTGGGTTCTCTCAAAAATATCCGGTAAGTTTTGGTCAATTACCGTTGTTTTAGTGCCAAGTTGCCAATATATCAGTTTTCCGATTTCGGCGGCTTTTATTCCGGAAAAACCGCCGCTGACGGCGATTAATCCTTCGATAGGAAGCTGCGGTGCATAGCCGCCCTGAACTTCTTTGCTTGAGCGGGCTTGGCCGGTTTTGTAATCGAGAATGTTGAGCCGGCCATCTTTGGTTTCGTCAACACGATCAGCGATGGCGGAAATCTCGAATCGTCCGTTAGGCAAATTGTCAAAAAATACGCTGCCTCGGATTTCGGTATGGATACGTTTAATTTCTGGACGGTATTGGAGTTCGGTTTGAATTAGCCAGTTTATTATTTTGGTCAAATTAGGAAGCCAAAAGGCCTGTTTTTCTTTGGACAGATTTTGCTCGGCAAGGAGCTTTTGACCGATTTGTTGCAAGATATCGGCTGCGTTGTCAGGGAGTTTATCGGGATAGAGCCGACCGAAATTTTCTAAAATCTTGTGAATTAAAGAACCAAAATCGGCACGGGTCGGTTCAGAATCAAGTTTATCAAGAGGCTTGAGTTTTAGGATATATTCGGCGTAAATGCCGTAGGGATCGCGCAAAAGTCTTTCAAACGAGCTGGCCGATAACTTTCTTGGGCGGGCAATAAGTGGCGGGGTCGGAGAAGGGGCTTTTATTTTGATGAATTTTTCCGGAGCGTCAAGCGCGGCGGCAAATGATTGGCAGGCGTTTTCGGATAGTGCTTTTTTGTTTATGCCGGCTGCTTGTAAAACTGTTTCAAGACGCATCCACCAGCGCGATTTGACCGTCGGTGCGCCGCCATTCATGCCGGCACGAGTCAGACAGACGCTCGGTGCTGCCAGTAAATTGGCAAAATCTAGACCGAGAACACCGATTTGTTTTTCGGGAAGTTCAAAACCAAAGTCATGTTTCATCGGACGCGACATCCAGGGATCGGCTTCTGCGGCCGGCGGCCAGATGCCTTCATTGAGGCCACCCAGAATAATTTTGTCAAAATGATTGAGGCGAGCTTCCATTGGACCAAGAATCCTCACCCTCGGATGATTTGGGCGTTTGCTGCGGACCATCGTTCCTGTCATCATGGTTTCAAATAATGACAGATAGTCCTCTAGTTTGATTTCTTCTAAAACGGGAGCATATTTCAGCCAATCGGCCATAAAGGCAGCCCCTGCTTCGCCGTCTTCGTTTTGCCATAAAATTTCGGCGCCTGATTGTTCTTCTGTGGCGGCAAAAGATTCGGCCAGCATGATGTGCTTGGTGATGATGTCTTTTAATGAAGCTTTATCGGTGCAGAATAAGGTGATGATATCATCGGCAAGCATTCTGATTTTTTGTAAGAAGGCGTCTATTTCAGGGTCTTTTTTGTTGCTGCGCCATATATCTTTGTCCAGTCGTTTGATAAGTTTTGCGACGGTTTGTTTTGGCATACCGGCGGAAAACAGAGGATTTTTAAATAATGCTAAAAGCTGCTCTTTGCCAGCGTCAGGTTCGATTGCAGCTATGCAGAGGCGCATGAAAATAGCCCAAGGCGTTTGCGCTAAGGGGATACCGGCAGAATCGTCAACATTAATTTTCCAGCGTTTCAGTTCGGCCGCCGTTCGTCTTGCAAGATTGCGGTCTGGTGTGATTAAGGCAACGGTTTGTTCGGGTTTTTCTAAGGCGCAACGAATCAAAACGGCAATGGTCAGAGCTTCGGTTCGGGCATCGGTGCATTCAATCAATCTGATACCTTCGACGGCTTTAATATTCAAGTTTCCTTCAATTTGTCGCCAGCGGTGAGAGCAGGTTGCCGGCCGCATGATCTCGCTGATGAATTTTTCCCGCAGAGAACAGCGCGGCGCAATTAAAGGTTTTATTTGATGCCGGTTTAACTGCAGGTAATCCAAAAGTTGTTTGAATTCAAATTGTGGGTGGGATTCATCTATTTGATTCCATGCATCATCTTCAAGGCAGGTGTCAAGTCCGGCAAGATATATTTCACCTTTTGGAAGTTCAAGAACCGTTTTGACCAGAAGTTTCATTACCGGAGAGACGGCAGTGGTTCCGGCAATGATGATGCGGTTGCTTGGAGGATTTCGGTGCCAGATAAGACATTGTTTTTCAATCAGGCGGTCTTTGCGGTCATTGGCATCTATAACCCCGCGTTCGGTTAGTATTTCAGGCCAGTAATGGGTGATGATTTTTAGAAATTTTAAGGTTTCCTGCCAATGAGTCGCATATTCTTCCGGAGCAAGAGAAGCAAGATTGTTCCAATCTAAATTTTGCATGCGAGCTTTGTCCAAAAGATTGCCGAGTTCGATAGCCAGTCGACAGGATTGAGACAAAGAAATTTCTTGCAGGCCAAATTCGTTGCGGCGTCTGAGAATCAGTTTCATGAATAAAAGAGTTCTCTCCAAGGGAGAAATTGCTGGCGGAAGTGATAAAAATTCTTCTGCCGCACCGGAACCGTTTAAAATAAGTTCGTCTTCTTGTGTATCGCCGATTGCACGCATTTGCGGCAAGATGGTGGGGTCCATACCTTTTTGATGAACAAATGCTTCAGCCAATGAGCGGCAGGCTCGGCGATTGGGCAGAAGTACCAGCGTCTCGGCCAGTTTGAATTCGCAATCTTTGTAATCTTCCAGCAGTTTGGCGGCCAGAGTTTCGACGAAACAAACCGAGGCAGGAATATTATAAATCTCAGACATGAAATTCCTTTTGCAGAAAAGCGGAAACAGCTTGTCCGCGATGGGAAATTTTTGCTTTTTCACTTGGGGTCATTTCGGCAAAGGTGTGGCCAAAACCATCCGGCATGAAAATGGGATCAAATCCAAAGCCTCCGCTGCCACGACGTTCGGCGGTAATTTTGCCGTTGACCCGACCTTCATAAAAAACGGTTTGCGTGTTTGGTCTTGCCAGTGCCAGTACACAAGAAAAATGTGCTGACCAATCTGGATTCTCTGAGGCTCTGAGTTCATTGATCAGCATTGTCATGGCTTTATCAAAGTTGCGGTCGGGTGCATAACGTGCAGAATAAACGCCAGGCCGGCCGTTTAGAGCATCGACACAGAGTCCCGAATCGTCGGCAAGGCAAGGTTTGTTTGATATTTTGGCCAGAGTTTCGGCTTTAAGCGCGGCGTTTTCGGCAAAAGTCGTTCCGGTTTCTTCAACATCCGGCAAGTTAAGTTCGTCAGCGGCATAAACCTTAACGCCGAAAGGGGCAAGCATTTGTTTGAATTCAGCAATTTTTCCTTGGTTGTGCGAGGCAATGACAAGTTCTTTTAACATTGCAAGACTTCCTTTTGTTTGGTAATGATGATTTTGATACCCTGTTTGCCGAGTTCGAGCAGTTGAGCAAACTGTTGTTCGGTAAAAGGTTCGCCTTCGGCAGTTCCTTGAATCTCGACAATTTTTCCGCTTTCAGTGATGACAAAATTCATATCAACCTGAGAAGTAGAGTCTTCTAGGTAATCAACATCCAAAATCGGTTGTCCGTTGCAGATGTCGCAGGATACGGCGGCAACAAATTCTCGAATGGGGTTCTGGGTAATTTTTCTTTCGGCCAGCAATTGCTGAACGGCCTGATACAAAGCAACAAAACCGCCGGAAACAGAAGCAACGCGGGTTCCGCCATCGGCTTGCAGGACATCACAATCGATTAAAATAGATATTTCAGGCATTTTTTTGAGGTCAACCACGGCGCGCAGCGAACGGCCAATCAACCGTTGGATTTCTTGGCTGCGCCCAGACGGTTTTTTGTTTTCTCGCGGTATGCGGGTTTGAGCTGCCCGCGGCAACATGGCATATTCGGCGGTTATCCACCCTTTTTCCTGACCTTTGAGCCATGAGGGGACTTTGTCTTCAACCGTAGCGGTGCACAAGACATGGGTGCCGCCGTATTTTACCAGACACGAACCTTCGGCATAAGGGTTGATTCCGACGATAAATTCAATATTGCGGAGCTGGTCGTCAGAGCGATTGGATGCACGCATAGCATTTCCTTTGAGAGTTAGTAAAACAGTTGTTAAGATATTAAAGAATTATAAAAGGAATCGCAATATAAAATTTCCGGATTTTTATAAGTGCCCCGTGTGAAGCAGAGAATCATATTTTTCTAACGAGCCACCGGCAACATCCCAGCTAAAATTCTTTTGCATGGCGCGTTTTTGCATGGCGGCCAGAAAGTTCGGCATATCGTAGAAAGTCAGCAGTGCATCTTCTAGTGTTTTGGTATAGGCGTTTTCGTTGTTTTTTAAGTGTCTTGCCATGGCGTTGCTGCCGTAAACATGGCGGCCGTTGCTGAAAAAGACGTCAGTGCGGAAACCATCAATTTTGTTATCAATCGTGTCAACCAAACCGCCGGTAGACATGGCTACTGGAAGTGCTCCTTTGGCCATGGCTTCCATTTGGGTCAAACCACAGGGTTCAAAGCGGCTCGGCATTAGATAAAAATCGGATGAAAGCTGGATTGCATAGGCAAACTGATCTTTATAGCCGCGAAAAACAAAAATCCGCCGTGCCGCGTTTTTATTGATTTTGGCCGTGCTGTCTTTAAGTTTTGTCAACATTTCAAAAAGGTCAGTATCGCCGGCGCCGCCCAGAACAAATATTGGCATTTCAAGATTGCTCTGATTGTATTTTTTTATCCATTCAATAATAGATTGTGCGGCGATGTCATAACCCTTTTGCTCGACCAAACGCGAGGTGGCACAGACGATCGGAACTTTGCGGATGTCTTTGATATCGCGGTTTAGATCATTGAATTTGTACGTTTCAATAAGGGGAATAACTTGATTTTTGTAATTCGGGTCATTGGCAATTTTGGATATGAGGCGGATGAATTCGGCTTTGTTATGCATTTTGTTTTCAAGAGAATTTTCGTCAAAAACTTTGAAAGAAAAATCTTTGCCGAAGAAATCATTGATCGTTTTGATTTTGTTTGCGTTTGGAGATATAAGATCTTTGTCATAACCATTGACAATACCAAAAAAAGTGCGGTGATCCTTGCGAATTTTTAAAATATCGCGGAAATCATGTCCGAATCCAAGTTCTTTAGAAACTTCTTCAAGATAGTTTTTGGAGACGGTAACTACTCTGTCGGCCAAATGAAAATTACAGGAAGCCTGATTGTAGCAGTCATGGACAATCAGGGTGTTAGTCGTGCGAGTGTTGGAATTTTTGATGGCTTTGGCATTTTTGAAAACAAAGGCCGTTTGTTCACCGTAAAGAGAATTGAGAATTCGCGCCGTATTGTTGTAGTCCCAGCCCTGGTAGCCGAGATGGTGAGCAATATGGATGATTGGGATGGCTCTGATGCGGTCGGCTTCCTCTTCGCTCATCAGACCTTTGTCAAGCAGAGCGACCGGCAAGTATTTCATTAGGCCGGATAAAGCACCGGAGTGCCAGTCATTAGCCAGAATAATGTTTGGGGCTGCGCTTTCTTTGAGTAAAACTTTTATCAGTTCGTAAACAGCTTTGGAAAAGAAGGCAAAACGCTCAACTTCGTCAACGCCGTTTTTGTTCATGATATAACAGCCATCTTGTGCCGGAGGATTGTCTTTGTGGGGGGCAATGGAGAAGAAATGGTCGCAACTTAAAAAAATATAGCGGGTATTGCCGCAGATGCCGGTATAAACTTCAACGCTATAATTAATGAATTTTTCTTTTATATTCATGAAAGGGACAATAATTTTCCGGAGCTTTTGCAGTTTGATATTTTGGTGTTCAGCTCCCTGATAAATTTCGTTTTCAAGCACAGCTTTTTTTTTGCCGGTGTCTCCCAGATAAAGAGGGGTAACGACGGCAAGCTTCTCGTTATTGGCGTTGAAACGGCGGTTAAAAGCTTCTGGGAGTTCGGAAGCAATCATTCCGAGGCCGCCAGCTTTCATAAAAGTTGCGGTTTCTGCCGAAAGCATCCAGCCGTCTACTTTTAGATTTTCCGGCCAAGGAATCCGGCCAAAACATTGGGATTTGCTTAGATTTTGAACCTCTAAAGCATAAGGATTTGTAGGGATGGTATAAGTAACGATAAATTTTTTCTTGTTAAATTTTGAAGGTAAAAGAGTGGTGCTCTGCAAAATGTCGGAATTTATTTTTGCTTTGGGCATGAGATATTCTTTCCAAACTCAAAATAATGATTAATATGTTTTATTAATATTCATCACTCTTGACTTGTCAAGCGTTAGTCACTAAATTTGAATATATATACGAATGTATAAACGTTTTTTGTAATGATTTAAAGAGAAAAATGATGACCAAAAGCAAAAAGAATCGTGAAGAAAAGACAAAAGAGGCCGAAATATCCGAAGGAACCGCGCCGGAAGAAGATGTCGGTGAAGAAGGTGCTCAGGAACAAACCGAAAATGTTGAGAAAAAGGATGAAGCGTTTGAGGAATTGGCAGAACAGAATCAAAAGCTGAGAGAGGATTATTTGAGAGCTTTTGCTGAAGTTGAAAATACCAAAAAACGCTGTCAGCAGGAAATTGAAAAAAATAATAAATATGCCATAGCTTCGTTTGCCAAAAGTCTTTTGAGCGTGGCAGATAATTTGCAGCGTGCGCTTGATGCTGCCGGCAGAGAAGACGCTCAAGGAACTTGTGAGAGTTTGGTTAAGGGAGTGGAACTGACTCAAAATGAGCTAACGAAAGTGTTTGATAAATTTGATATTCATAAAATGGATATTATCGGAGAGGTTTTTGATCCTAATTTTCATCAGGTTATTCAGGAAGTTGAAGATGGAAGCAAACCGGCAGGGACGATTGTGGCCGAAGTGCAGGCCGGTTATATGATTCACGACCGGATTTTGAGGGAAGCCATGGTGGTGGTTACCAAAGCATGAAGAATAAAAAACTTATAAACAAAGAGCCGCCGGTTGACCGGCGGTTCTTTAGTTTGAGAGTAAAATTATTAAATATCCAGCGCTTTGCGGTATGTTTCAAGCAGAAGCTCCTGTTCGTCGCGGTCGGCCGCGTTCATTTTGCGCAGTTTGATGACGGCTCGCATAATTTTAACGTCGAATCCGGCAGATTTGGCTTCGGCGAAAATATCGCGAATATCTGACGAAAGTGCTTTTTTCTCTTCTTCAAGACGTTCAATGCGCTCGACAAGCGACCGCAAGCGGTCGGCCGCAATTCCTCCGACTTCTTTATTTTCTTCGCTCATTGTTTTCTCCTTGCTGTAAATTGGCATTTTGCTAGAAATTAGCAAATTAAATTATTATTTACAAGTATAAAAATAACGCCTTATTAACTTCTTTTGGATATATTGCGGGTAAAGTTTTTTTGCAATGAGAGGGATAAAATGCCAGTTGATACACATACTAAAATTTTAGCAACGATCGGCCCCGCTTCGGCCTCCAAAGAGCAAATTGCCAAATTGATAGATGCCGGATGTGATGCTTTCCGTATAAATTTTAGCCACGGAACGTATCAGGAGCATAAGGCGCGTATTAAGATTATTCGTCGATTGGAAAAAGAAAAGGGACGGTTAATTTCTATTTTGGCCGATTTGCAAGGTCCCAAGCTTCGGGTAGGCGATTTTAAGGATAATGAAGTTTTGTTGCAAGAAGGACAGAAATTCCGGCTGGATATGGATAGTCGTCCGGGGGATGAAACCCGAGTTTGTTTGCCGCATAAGGAAATTTTTGAAGCCTTGAAGCAGGGGGAGGAATTATTAGTTAATGACGGCTATATTGTTTTGAGGGTTGAAAAATGTTCTAAAACCTTTGCTGAAACGACGGTTAAGGTTGGAGGCCGTATTTCCAGCCACAAGGGTGTTAATCTGCCTAACACAAAGCTTAATATTTCGGCAATTACCAAAAAAGATAAAGAAGATTTGAAATTTGCTTTGCAAAATGATGTGGATTGGATAGGGCTTTCTTTTGTGCAAAAAGCCGATGATGTCAGGGAATTGAAAAAATTGGTCGACGGTCGAGCAAGAGTTATTTCCAAACTTGAAAAACCAAGCGCCATTGCAGATTTAGAAAATATTATTAAAGAATCGGACGGAATTATGGTCGCCAGAGGAGATTTGGGTGTTGAATGTCCAATACAAGTGGTTCCCGTTTTGCAGAAGAAAATTGTCAAATTATGCCGGTTGTATGCGCGGCCGGTGATTATTGCCACACAGATGTTAGAATCAATGATCTCTAATCCGACGCCGACAAGAGCCGAAGTTTCCGATGTGGCCACGGCAGTTTATGACGGCGCCGACACGGTGATGTTGTCAGCGGAGACGGCTGCCGGAAAATATCCGGTTGCCGCGGTTAAGATGATGCATAGCATTGTTAAACAAGTGGAGGAAGATCCATTGTTTTTTGATTTGATGAGTAAATCGCGCAATATTCCCTGTGAGGCGACGGAGGCTGATGCTATTACTTTTGCGGCTTCGGAATTGGCCGGCGTGTTAAAAAACGTGCGTGCCATTGTGAGCTATTCTTCTTCGGGATTTACGACTTTTTTAACGGCAAGAGAACGTCCGTCGTTGCCGATTTTGGCGTTGTCTCCGGATATTAGAGTTGCGCGGCAGATGGTTTTGGTTTGGGGGGTTAAGCCTTGTGTTAACAAAGAAAGTTTCAAAAAATTTAATCATGTGGAAGATTGCGCCGTTAAATATGTTAAGGAACTCGGGTTGGCAAAATCCGGTGATCATATTATCATTACGGCCGGTTTTCCGCTAAATGTTAAGGGTCGAACAAATATGCTGCACACGGTTTATGTGTCGTAGGTGAGGTTTTTTATGGCGCGGGTGATTATTTTGATGATGGATTCTTTTGGCATCGGCGGTGCACCGGATGCTGACAGGTTTGGTGATGCCGGCGCCGACACGTTTGGGCATATTGCAGACAAGTTTTCCGGATTGCATATTCCCAATCTGGTGCGGTTGGGTTTGGTTAAAGCGGCTAATGCTGCTAGCGGCTGCCATCGAGAACTTAGTGATGAAGGCAGCGCGATTGATATGCCGGCTAAATATGGTCATTGTGCGGAGGCGAGTATTGCAAAGGACACAACGTCCGGACATTGGGAATTAGCCGGTGTTACTGTGACAGAGCCTTGGGGGTATTTTAAGCCGGATTATCCTTCTTTTCCGCCGGCGTTGGTCGATGAGATATGTCAAAAATCTGGAGTATCCGGTATTTTGGGCAACAAAGCGGCTTCCGGAACGGTTATTATTCAGGAATTGGGCGAGGAACATATCTTGAGTGGCAAGCCTATTTGTTATACTTCTGCCGATAGTTGTTTCCAAATTGCGGCACATGAAAGGTATTTTGGGCTTGAGCGCTTATATCTGCTCTGCGAAGCCGCGTTTGAAGCGGTTAAACCTTATCATATCGGACGGGTTATTGCACGGCCGTTTGAGGGTGAAAAAGCAGGGGAATTTTTTCGTACCAAAAATCGTCATGATTATTCGGTTAAGCCGCCGCGGCCGACTTTGTTGGATATCGCGAAGGCAGCAGGCAGAAAAGTTGCGGCTATTGGTAAAATTAGCGATATTTATGCCGGTTGCGGTGTAACGGATAAAATTTTGGCTTCAGGATTGGAAGAACTGTGGAATAAAACACTTGAGGCTATGAGGTTAATGCCGGATGGGAGCCTTATCTTTACCAATTTTGTGGATTTTGACATGCTTTATGGGCATCGGCGCGATACGGAAGGTTATGCGCGGGCGTTGGAATATTTTGACAGCCGACTGCCAGAGTTTGCGGCGGAGATGCGGCATGATGATGTGGCTTTTATTACGGCGGATCATGGCAATGACCCAACAATGTCCGGAAGTGATCATACCCGCGAACAGATACCGGTGTTGATGTTTGGTTCCGGAGTTGAACCTGAAAACGTGGGCAAGAGGAAAACTTATGCCGATATTGGGCAGACGGCGGCTGAAATTTTGGGGTTGGAGCTGTTGGAAGGAAAATCTTTTTGGGGGAAGAAGCGGTAAGATGTGGACGGCCGATAATTTGAAACAGGGCAAGCATTGTTTTTTTGGTTCGGAGGGTGGTTTTTCCAAAGGTTTTTATGCCGGACTGAACGTTAATACCAAAAGCGATGATGATGTGTGCTGTTTGGATGCCAATTTGGATAAGGCTGCGGCTTATTTCGGGCTGAAGAAGGAAGATATGGTGTTGCTAAATCAGGGTGTAAGCGCTGATGCCGTTTATGTTACGGCAGCCAGCCGAGATGTTTTAACGGCGGATGGTTTGGTAACCGATAAAAAAAATGTTATTCTCTGTATTCGAACGGCTGATTGCGCACCAGTTTTGTTGGAAGACAGGAATGCTGGCGTTGTCGGTGCGGCTCATGCCGGTTGGCGTGGCGCTTTTAAAGGAATTATCGAAAATGTCGTCGGAATGATGGTTGCGCGGGGCGCCAGACGGGAGAATATTGCCGCAGCAGTTGGACCGTGTATCGGGGTGTTATCGTATGAGGTTGATGAGTCATTTTATCGGCAGTGGATGGACAGAGATGCCAAATTTGCCAGCTATTTTACCTCCGGCCGCAAAAAAGGCTTTTATCAATTTGATTTGGAGCGTTTTTGTGCCGATCGGTTAAGGGGCTGCGGCATCTGCAATGTCAGTGTATCCGGCAAAGATACTTATGCATTGAAAGAACAGTACTATAGCTTTCGGCGGTTTACGCATCAAGGGCTTGTTCAACGTCTGAAATGTTTTCCGACGGAACTTTCCGCTATTGTTTTATGAAAGGACTGATACCATGTCTCCTCTAGGTAAATTAACTTTGGCTTTAATCGGGGTTCGCTTTTTGGGGTTAAACGGGTTGCTTCTCGGTTTGTTCTTTGGGCATATGTTGGTTGATAAAACACTCATTATTCGCCGAATTGAAGAAAAACTAAATCAGATTGATGATGTTATTCGTGTGAAGCTACCGTATAAGTATTATCGCTATTATAACCGGCTTGACGGCAATATATGGGGTAAAATATGGGGGGCAGTTTTGGGTGCGGTGTTGTTTGGACTGTCCGGTTTTATTTTATTGTTTATTGTTGGTCAGGTGGTTTTTGATATGCCGCGGAATCTTGAGATCAGGCGGATAAAAAAGGAAACAGATCACTTTTTTGATAACCACTGGGGAGCAATTTTAGGTTTGATTTTGGGTATTGTTTTTAGGAGTCCCGTTATTTTATGCTTGGGCGTCGTTATCGGATTTGTGGTTGATTATCAAAGGCTTGAGGGAGCCAGACTTATTCCTTTTCAATCTTTGAGCGGGTATTGGCAAAAAATTAATCCTTTGAAACTTTGGCGACATGCCATCGGTGGCGAGCATCGCCGGTATCTTGAAACGATGGCTGCGTTGGCGGCGTTATTGGCTGAAGCGGATGGCAAAGTCAGCGCTAGAGAAAGGGAGGTTTTTGCGCAGTTGTTTGCGGTTAAGCCAAGGCAAAAGTCGTTGGTTGCAGAGATATTTGAAACGCCGCGGCGGCATTTGAGAGATGCTGCCACTTATGCCGGCAGGTTAGAGGAATTGACGCGCTTTAATGATGATTTGAAAGAAAGTTCATTGGAAAATTTGTTTAAAATTGCAGCGGCGAATGCCAAAATCAGCACCAAACAGATGAAGATATTAGAGCAAACAGCCGATATTATTAATTTGGATCAAAAAGTTTTTGTTAAGCTGAGAAGAATCTTTACACCTAAACCGATTAGTCCGAAGTTGGCACATTGTTATGAGGTTCTCGGGGTGCCGCAGGATGCGGATTTGGCTGAAATCAAAACCAAATGGAAAAAGTTGATTGTGCTTCACCACCCAGATAAGTTGGTTGATGCTTCGCCGAAAGAAAGGGAAGCCGCTACGGCAAAAATGACGGAGATTAATTTGGCGTATCAAGAAATTGTTAAAATAAAGAGCAAGAGATGAAGCAAAAATTGCTGCCGTTTTTTGATGAGCGCCGCGCCAATGTTGAGATGATTGTGCTGCATTCGACGGCGTTTGAGATTGATGAGGCTTTGCGCTTGTATGAAGCCCGAGAAGTGAGCTGCCATTATTTTATAGGCAGCGGCGGCGATGTTTGGCGGCTGGTTGAGGAGAGCAAACGCGCATGGCATGCGGGGAAAGGGCAGTGGCGTGCAATTACCGGAGATATTAATTCCTGTTCCATCGGTATTGAGTTGGCTAATTCTACTTTGGGACAAACGGATTTCGGATCAGTACAGAAAGAAGCCTTAAAAAAGTTGCTTAAAGATATTTTGCACAGGTACCGGATTAAGCCGGAGAATATTGTCGGACATTCGGATATGGCTCCCAGCCGTAAGGCGGATCCCGGAAAGGCCTTTTTTTGGAAAGAATTGGCGGCAGAAGGAATCGGTTTGTGGCCAGATTTGAATGATGCTGTCGGGTGGGAAGAGAATGATCCGGCAGAGCTTCTTGGTATTATCGGCTATGATACAAGAGATTTAGGTGCGGCAGCACTTGCTTTTTGCCGGCGATTTTTGCCGGAAAAAGTTCCGGAAGTCAGTGATGTTTGGGCATTGGATGCCAATCCCGGACGGGCAGATGACGCATTGTTTGAAGATGAAAAATTTTGGCGGGTTTTGCGAGCCGCGGCTCATAAATATCGGAGCGAATCCAGCACACCCTGCAGAATATAGGCGGCAGCTGAGGCATCAAGGACTTGTTTGCGTCGGTTTCGCGACAGGTCGACCTCTTTAATCAAAAAAGTTTCTACGGCCTTTGAGGATAAACGTTCGTCCCAAAACAGGCTGGGCAAATCAATTTCTTTTTTTATGTTAGCCGCAAATTGGCGAACAGCCTTGGCGGTTTCACCTTCTGTGCCGTCCATTTGCAGGGGGAGACCATAAACAAATGCTCCGACTTTTCGCTCTTTGACAATTCGGCGGATTTCGTCAATGTCATTTTTGAGCGTGTTGCGACGGATGATTTTGACCGGATTGGCCGTCATCAACAGGAGGTCTGAAACGGCAATGCCTAGACGCTTTTCGCCGTAATCAAAAGCGAGAATGCTTTTTTGGGGTTGAAGTTTCGATTTGAATTCTTTTATGTCCATAGAATTACTTTAGGAAAAAGGCATCGTTTGTCAAGAGGTGTTTTTTTGTTGCTCGCTAATTGATTTTTAATAAAAAGATATTAGTATCGGGGAAGGTTGTTTTGGTTTGAGGAAACGAAATAATGAAAATGAAATTGCTGATTGTTTGTTTTTTGAGTGTATTTGTAAGTTTGTCTGCGAGGGCAGAGTTGGCGATTGATGTCAGCGGGGCAATGAGAGACCCGATGCCGATTGCTTTGCCGGAGATGGTCCATGACGGTTTTTTTATCGGCCAGCAAGGAAATAAAATAAGAGAAGTTATTGCCGCGGATTTGGAGCGCTCCGGATTATTTGAGGTTATTGATTCGGATAGCTATATTCAGGAATTTTCGTCAATGGAGGAAGAGCCTTCGTGGACGGATTGGAAGGCGATTCAGGCGCAGGCCTTGGTGCAGAGCGAAATACAAGAAATTGATAACAATAATCTTAAGGTTTCTTTTCGTTTGTGGGACGTTTATACCGAGAGCCAGATGGAAGGGCAGTCTTATACAACAACAAGGGATAACTGGCGGCGGGTGGCACATGTTATTGCCGACGCTATTTATGAACGTTTGACCGGTGAAAAAGGTTATTTTGACACCAGAATTGTTTATGTCTCGGAATCGGGGCCAGCGACCAGAAGAATCAAAAGGCTGGCAATTATGGATCAGGACGGTGAAAACCATAAGTTCCTGACAAACGGTGCGGCCATGGCATTGACACCGAGGTTTTCGCCGAATCTGCAGAAAATTACTTATATGTCGTATGCCGGAAATACACCGCGGGTTTATATTTTGGATATTGAAACGGGCGAACAGCTATTGCTCGGAAATTTTCCGGGGATGACTTTTGCGCCGCGGTTTTCGCCGGATAGTTCAAAAGTGTTGCTTTCGTTTGCTTCGGGTGGTAAAACCAATATTTATGAAATGGATTTGAAAACCCGTAAAAGCCGGCGGCTGACGTACAGCAGTGCGATTGATACCAGTCCGAGTTATTCGCCGGACGGCAGTCAGATCGTGTTTAATTCGGATCGTGGCGGCAATCAGCAGTTATATGTGATGAATGCCGACGGATCTGACGTCAAACGTATCAGTTTCGGCAATGGTCGTTATGCGACGCCGGTATGGTCGCCGCGGGGGGATTATATTGCTTTTACCAAAATGGCTAACGGCGAGTTTTATATCGGTGTGATGTATCCGGATGGTTCCGGCGAGAGACTTTTGGCCTCGGGGTATTTGGTCGAGGGGCCGACATGGTCGCCTAACGGCAGGGTCTTGATGTATTTTCGTCAGGATAAGCCGAGAGGACATACATCGGCGCCGGTTAAGCTGTATTCAATTGATTTGACGGGGTATAATGAACGGCAGATTATTACGCCGGCAGATGCTTCTGATCCGGCTTGGTCGCCGTTGCTGCCCTAGTTTGAAGGATGAAAGTCAGTCAATTTTTCGGATGATGCAAGGCAAGGGTGCAGGTTTTGTTTCTGAAATGGTTATCAGCGATTGCAATGTGGCTGCGGCTTGTGCGAATTGTTCTTCTGTTTGGGCATGAATAACAGCCAGCGGCGTGCGAGCATCGACGAAATCGCCGATTTGGCAAAAATTCGAATATCCGGTAGCGTAATCTAATGACTGCTGAGGTGTTGTCCGACCACCTTTCATTTCAATAATACTCAGGCCGATACCGCGGGTATCCATGGCACTGATATATCCGGTTGTTTTGGCAAATACGGGGCGGATGACAGCTGCTTGTGGCAGATAATGAGCTGGATGTTCGCAGAAATCCGCCGGACCGCCGAGAGCGGTTACCATGGCGGCAAATTTTTCCAAAGCCAGACCATTATCAAGAATTTTTTGCAATTTGGTCTTTGCTTTGTCAAGAGAGTTTTCAAGACCAGAAATGAGCAGCAATTCGGTGCAGAGTTCAAGAGTAATTTGGTGTAGGCGGGGATCACGGTTTTCGCCTTTTAGGTAAGCGACGGCTTCGGCAACTTCAAGCGCATTGCCGACAGTGCTGCCCAAGACCTGATTCATGTCGGTAATAACGGCTTTGGTTTTGGTGCCGGCGGCGTTGGCAACGCCGACAATTGAAGAGGCCAGCTCGACGGCGCGATCAAGCGAATTCATGAAGGCACCGTTGCCGCATTTTAGATCCATGATCAAACAATCCAGTCCAGCAGCTAGTTTTTTTGATAGGATTGATGCGGTTATCAGGTCAATGGATTCAACCGTACCGCAGACATCGCGAACGGCATAGATCCTTTTGTCTGCGGGAGCCAGACTGCCGGTTTGGCCGATAATGGCGCAGCCGACCTCTTTAACCGTGCGGCGAAAGAGATCATCTGACGGTGCGGTTCGGTAGCCGGGGATGGAATCGAATTTGTCGAGTGTGCCGCCGGTATGTCCGAGACCACGGCCGGAAATCATCGGAACGAATCCACCGCAGGCAGCGATCATCGGTGCCAACATCAGGCTGATTTTGTCTCCGACGCCGCCAGAAGAATGTTTGTCAATGACCGGACCACTGAGTTCCGGCCAAGGCAAAATGTTTCCGGAATCACGCATGGCCAAAGTCAGGGCGGTGGTTTCGGCTTTGGTCATACCGTTTAAGAATATGGCCATGGTTAAAGCGGCAATTTGCGCGTCAATAATTGAACCGTCGGTAACGCCTTTGATGAATTCGTTGATTTCATCGGTTGTTAACGTGTGGTGATCGCGTTTTTTGCGGATAATTTCTTGTGGCAGCATGATTAATATCCTCTTTTGATGATTTCAAGCAAATTTGTCAGCAAAGAACTGGCGCCGATGCGAAAGCGGTTTGTTTGCGGCCAGTTTGGTCCCATGATTGACAGTGCCAAAATTAAATATTTTTTTGCGTCTTCAAAAGTTTTTATGCCCCCAGAAGCTTTAAAACCGACAGGTTTTCCGCTTTGTTTTATGGTCTCAAGGATAATATTGGCCGCTTCCGGTGTGGCGGAAACAGAAGTTTTGCCGGTTGAAGTTTTGATAAAATCAATGTTGGCACTGATGCAGAGTTCGGAAGCTTTTTTAATGGGAGCAACGGTCTTTAATTCGCCGGTTTCAATGATGGCTTTGAGAACTTTTTTGCCGCAATGCTGTCGTGCCGCGGTTAGATATTTAGTGCAAAATTCTATATCGCCGCTTAAAAAAGTCCGGTAGGGAAAAACGACGTCTATTTCATCGGCGCCAAGTTTGACGGCATTGAGGATCTCTTTTTCTAGAAGGCCGATGTCGGCTAGTCCGGACGGAAAATTAACAACTGTTGCAATTTTGACTTTTGGCGGCAACAGTGTCTTTGCCAGAGGAATAAAACGCGGGTAAATACAGACGGCGGCAACTTGTCCGACCGCTGTGGCGCTTTTGGTACAAAGCGCGCGAATGGTTTCATCGGTGTCGTCAATATTGAGTGATGTTAGATCCAGTGAAGCAATTAGTGTTTTAGCAGCAGAAACGTCATCCATTTTACAGCCTTTCAATAATGCACGGCAGGAGTTTGGCAAGTTTTTCAGAGGCATGGTCGGCGGCGCTTAGTGTTTCCGCGTGGGATTGTGTTTGTTGCTGTAGACCGGTTCCCATGTTGGTTATGACCGAAAAACCCAAGACGGAGATCTGGGCATGGTTAGCGGCAATGACCTCAGGAACGGTCGACATGCCGACGGCATCGCCGCCTAAGAGACCAAAAGCCTTGACCTCGGCTGCCGTTTCAAAATTAGGACCGGAAACCATTAGATAAACGCCTCGGTTTAGGGGGATATTTAATTCTTTTGCCGTTTGGGCGGCTAAAGCGCGTAAATCGCGGTCATAAGCATTGCTCATATCCGGAAATCGTGGTCCGATGTCGTCATCATTAGAGCCGATAAGCGGATTGGTAAAGCTTAGATTGATATGGTCATCAATCAGCATAATTGAACCGGAGGGCAGCTTCGGATTGAGCGAACCGGCAGCGTTGGTTACGATTAACTTTGATATGCCAAGGTGTTTGAAAGAATGAATAATATCGCGGATGGTTTGCGGCGCGCAACCTTCATAAAGATGGATGCGTCCCTGCATGCACAGAATTTTTTTTCCATTAAGCATGCCGGCGACGAATCTGCCCGAGTGTCCAGCCACAGAACTTTGCGGAAATCCTTTTATATCGGCGTATTTGACAATGTGCGGTGTTTTAATGAGATTGGCGATGCGGCCGAGGCCAGATCCGAGGATTAGAGCAATTTCAGGCTGAAATCCTTGCAATTGTTCGGAAATTTGTTTGGCAAAATAGAGGCTCGGATGGGGCATGTCAAAACTCCTTAAAGCAATGAGGCAAAAGATCGTTGATTGATAAGGTCTCCTTAATACCGGCGGTATTTGCCAGATGAATGAGGGTTTTGGGTGTTGAAAATTCGGCAATGCGCTGGAGACAAGCGCCGCAAGGCGTTATCAATTTTTTGGAATCGGCATAGATCAATATTTCGGCAATACAAATATCGCCGCCACAAATCATGGCTGAGACAGCGCTTTGTTCGGCACAAGAACCTGTGGGGAAAGAAATATTTTCGACATTACATCCGCTATAATATTTTCCGGAATCGCTCAAGATGGCGGCGCCGACTTGAAAATGGGAATAAGGCGCATAAGCGTTTGCTGCCGCCTCATGGGCCAGGGTCAATAATTTTGACGGATTATTCATGTCCATAACCTTGTTAAATTAAATGTTTTTTTAATTTTATGTCCTATAATAAGGGCAGAATTGTCAGAATGCAAAGGTTATTTGAAGGTATTGCAAAGCAGAAATTTTTTGATGCGGGGCTAAAAGTGAAAAAAATTGTTGTGGGCATAGTTGTTTTGTTGCTGGTTGCGGCAGGTATTGGTTTTTTTTATGTTACGACGATTGACTGGAATCAGCATAAAGATAAGATTGCCGAGCAGTTTTATCAGTTAACGGGTAAGACGGTAAGTTTTGAAGGAAGTTTAAACTTTAAGATATTTCCTTCGCCGTATTTAAATGCGACCGCAGCTAAGGTTTATAACGGGGTCGAGGCTTCGGGAAAACCGTTGCTGGAGATTAAAAATGTGGTGGCGGAGCTGGCGTTGATGCCGTTGCTCAGCGGAGAATTCCATGTTAAAAAAATGATTTTGGATGGTGCGATTGTTAATGTTGATTGGGACGAGGGCGGTTTGAGCTGGCAAAATGATTTGAGTCCTGATCAGCGGCAAATGATGGAAGATAAACCAATGGTGCTAAACAGTGTTTCGTTGAGGAATGCTGTTGTTAATTTTGAGGCGCCGAGTTCTGGCATCAGTGTGCATTTGACAAATTTGAACGGCGAAGTTTTGGCTCAGAGTATTTTTGGACCGTTTCGTATTGAAGGAAATTATCTTAAAGGCGCTACGCCGGAAGGTTTTGCTTTGTCGATCGGTAAGTTGTCTGAGAGTTTTGCTACGACGTTAAATGCGGTTGTGACTCATCCGCAATCGGACAGTTATGTGAGGTTTGACGGCAGTTTTCAGCTGACTAATAAGGTTTTGAACGGCAATGTGATTGTTGATTCGCAGAAGATTAGTGATTTTATTAATGCTAATTTTGAGGAAGCTCATGTTCCTGCAGAATATAATATTCCGATGGCTTTGGGTTTTGATGTCGCGCTTGATCCGCAGAAGCTCAACTTATCTAATATTGTGATTAAATATGGTAATACTCAGGGAGCAGGAATGTTTGAAATGCCTCTGGGAGCTATTAATGAACCGGAAATTAAAACAGTTTTTAATTTTACTGACTTGGATTTAGATCCGTTGGCTGCCGTAATCAAAAAAAGTATTGAAAAATATGAGGAAGAAGGTTTTATTCCGTCATTTCCGTTTGAGTTAACCGCGGATGTTAAGGCCATTAGGGCATCTTATCAGGGGCAGGGAATGAAAGAGCTTGAGACTTTGGTTACACTGGCTGACGAGACGGTAACGGTTGATGATTTTAAGGTTATATTGCCAGGGAATACGGCTGTATCTTTGGCGGGAAGCATTTATCCTGATGAAGGTGAACTTTATTTTCAAGCTGATACGACTATTTCGGCCAATGATTTGCTGAAGACTCTCCAGTGGCTCAGGATAGAACCTAAAGCTAATGCCGTTTCGGTTTATAAAAAAATGCTGGCGACGGCCAAAATCGCCGGAAATTTTGAAAGGATACAGATCTCGCCTTATAAAATAACGCTTGACAAAAGTACTTTGTCAGGGGAAGCCGGCATCGTTTTTGGGGATCGGAAAGATTTTATGCTGGTTGTTAACGCTGATACAATTAATTTTGATAACTATATCAGTTCGCTGCCAGAGGAAGAAAAGGCAAAAAGCTGGGGTGAACGGATGGCATATCGGTTTGGCCGGTTGGGCTTTTTGAATGATTTTGATATGGTTTTGGATGCCAAGGCCGATATGGTTATATATGAAAGCATGCCTTTTGAGAGAGTTGATTTTAAGGGAAATATTCTTAACGGCGAAATGGAAATAGAATATGCTAAAGTTGAACAGGTTGCCAATACGGCGATTGATGTTAAAGGAAAAATAGGCGGTTTCGGGGCTTTGCCGCAGATGAACGGTTTTCAATACGATATCAAGAGCAGGGATACGGCGTCATTGATTAATAAGTTGGAGTTGAGGGTTCCCGAATTGGATTATAAAAAATTTAATACTTTTGATATGAGTGGCGTTATAAATGGTGATATTAATAATTTTGAAACCGATATGCGCGTATCGCTCGGACAGTTGACGGGAGCTTACAAGGGAAATATTCTTCGCACTGATGAAGAAACAAGGTACAGGGGGTATTTGGAGTTTAAATATCCGGATGTGGTTGCCTTGCTGGAGAATTTGAAGACAAAATATGAGCCCGCTGTTAAGAATTTGGGGCTGCTGAATTTTAAGGCAAATCTTGACGGCAGCCGGTCAAATATGAATTTTTCAGAATTAGAGGCCAATATTGGTTATACGACTGTCAGCGGTTCGGGAACGTATGAAAATGTTGATGAACGACCGAATGTTTTCGGCAGTTTCGATATTAATAAGCTGGAGTTGGAGAAATTTTTGCCCAGACGAAAAACGGCAAGCCTTATTTCGGAACAGCCGCAGGGAGAGGTTACTTTTTTGTCCAAGCCTTTTTGGAGCCGTGAGCCGATAGACTACAGTCCGTATATTTATTTTGACTTTAAGGGTGATTTTAAAATTGGCGAGCTTTCGTATAAGACATATATGTTTAAGGATGCACAGTTTGGTTTTGACTTGGTTGATGGTACAGCAACAATCCGCGATTTTAAAGGCGTTTATAACAATGCGCCTTTGACGGCATCCGCTTCTTTGTATATGCGTGAAGCGCCGACTGTTACGGCTTCGGTGGGTATTGATAACGCCAAGGTCAGTGATTTTGCTTTTGGCGGTCGGGTTTATAATTTGCGCGGCGGCCGGTTTTCAACTCGTTTTGATTTTTCGTCAAAAGCAGACAGCGAGCAAAGTTTTGCGGAGAATTTGAAAGGTAAAGGGGAGTTTGATGCTGATGTGACGGAGGTTAACGGCGTTGATTTGACGGCAATTTATAATGATCTGCTCAAGAGAGAGAATACGGAAGGGTTGTTGGAACAGGTAAAAGCCAATATAGGCAGAGGAACAACCTTGTTTGATAAAATAACCGGCAGAGTTATTGTTGATGCAGGGCATTTTAGTCTGGCTGATGCTGTTATGCAGAATTCAAATACGGAGGTTAAAGTTTACGGAGAAGGTGATTTGGCTAACTGGGATATGAATACGGTGTTTAATATTCGTTATAAAGAGCCGAAATATTTGCCGGAATTTTCATTTTCGCTTAAAAATGCCATGAATAATCCTCAGGTAGATGTTAATGCCAGTTCGTTGTTTAAGCTGTACCAAAATAGGGAGGAGCAGAAAGAGGCTGCCGCTGCAGCGGAGGCCGCGGCCGAAAAAAATTATTGGGATGAGTTGATTGGAGAACAGCGCAAAACGGCTGATGATTTGGTTTCAAGCGTTCGTGAAAGGTTGGAAAAGGATGTTGATTTGAAAATGGCCGAAGCTTTTGCCTCAGACAGTGTCAATCAATATAATTTGCTGAAGCAAAAAATTGCCAATGTATTGGCCAGCTTGGTGGAAACGATGGACAATGCACCAAAAGAATTTTCCGAAAATGATTTGATCGCTCGCTTGAAACAGGCTAATGAACAAGCACTGAAAGAAGTTGAGACATTAAGCAAAAGAAAAGACGACATTTATCTGGCTGATTTGAAAAAAAAGAACAGTGATATTTATGGTAAAGCGGTGGAGCTGCATAACCAGATTAAACAGGACGTGTTTAATTACAATACGCAGATTGACCAGTATAAAGAACGATTGGCGGCCATTATAACGGATTATGTGCTGGATGACGATGCTGCGTTTTTGCAACTGAGGCAAAAGATTGAGACGGAAATCGCCGATATGGAAAGCTTTAATGATCAAATGGAACGAATACATAGCCTTAATCAAGAAAATAAGTCTATTGAGGAAAATGAAAAGTACAGCAAAGAGATTCAAAATATAGCTGAACAGCTGGAAGAAGGCAGAGCTTTTCTGACAGAAAATATTGGCGCTTTGACCGGTTATGTCTCTGGGGTTGTTAAAAAGGCCGAAGATGATTATCAGAAAAAGCTTGAGGAGGAAGAAAACCAGCGCATGCTTGAGGAAAATACCGGCAGTATCAGCATTAAAAAAACAGGTCAGACATTTACTGTTACCAGAGATATTGAAGAAATTAAAAATGCAAAAGAAGAAATCAGCAAAGAAGGCGTAAAAGTCCTTGATTTCTCAAGGGAAAAGGTTTCTCGCCCCAGAGGAGAAAGCTCTCGACAGGAAAATGTGATAAAAAAAGGGCGGAACAATCGGTAAAATAGCTTGAGAAAAAGCTTTTTTGTGCTATATGTAGAGCATAGCAAAATTGTTATATTAGTGTATTATGCCATAAGGATGTTTATCAAATGAAAAAACCTGAAGTTTGTATTTTGCCGGTTGCCGGGTTGTCTACCAGAAACCTGCCGGCGACCAAAGCTTTGCATAAAGGCTTTTTGACTTTGCACAGCAAACCGATTATCCAATATGCGGTTGATGCCTGCGCGGAAATCGGCATTAAAGAAATTGTGTTTATTTACAGTGATCAATCCTGCAAGCATTTGTTTGAAAAACATTTTGCGCCGTATCCGTGGTTGGAAAATCATTTGCGAGAGAAGAACAAGCTTGATATTTTGGATGATCTGCTCAAGGTTATTCCGGAAGGTATGAAATTTTCTTTTGCCGAGCAGGCGCAGCCTTTAGGAAACGGACATGCCATCTTGATGGCCAAAGATATTGTCGGTACCAGAGATTTTGTGGTTATGTGGCCGGATGACGTTTATATCAATCTGCACGGCAAAGGAATTCTGGCGCAGCTTTTGGATGTTTATGAGCAGGAAGGCGGCATGGTGGAAAATATTATGGAACTGCCGCGGGAACAGCTGGTGCGCTACGGTGTTTTGTGCGGAGCTGTCAGAGACGGCAGGGTTGTGCATGCCAAAGGTAAAATCGAGAAACCGGCTTTGGAAGATGTTCCCTCCAATTATGCCAGTATGGGCCCCTATATTCTGCCCAATGAGATTATGGATATTTTGCCGGAAGTTAAAAAAGGCACCAACGGCGAGATTAATCTGGCCGATGCCATGGGATTGGCGGCACAGCGCGGTATGAAGCTGACCGGCGTTTTGTGTGATGCCATGCGGTTTGATTGCGGTACCAATAAAGAGCTGGAAAAATCCAATCTGAAGTTGTCATTGATGGAAGATCCGGATTTGCGTGCTTATTGCTGTGATTTGTTGAATACCATGATGGTCTGAAATGTAAGCCCCGCCTATGTTGTTGGCGGGGTTTGTTGTAAAAGTGGAGGCATTTAAACGGTCGTTTAAATACGCCGATTTTTTAATAAAGAACCCGATAACGGATTTACCCGAAAAACGGCTGGAAATATAGATATTGTATTTAAAATGTTTTATGATAATGCCATGTGATAAGCATGGGAATATTCTGTCCTCACCGATGATGCAAAAAACCCGTTAGCAACAAAATATGGCCGCCTCAGATGTTAAGAGGCGGTTTTTTTGTAAAAAAATGCTTGATTTAAAATAATTTATTGAGTATAGTCCGGTCAACTTTCGGAGTCCGGCGAAAGGCGGAGTCCGTCAAGGTGCGGGTATTTATGAAGGTAGTATCCGCAGGAAAAATATCCGGTCTGCCCGTCAGGCCAGCAACTCTATAAAGAAAGGAAAATGCCATGAGACACGGTGTAAAACACAGAAAACTTAATATGGACACTAATGCCCGCAGAGCTTTGTATTCTAATCTGACCGCAGCGGTTTTGACGCATGAGCAAATTAAAGTTACGTTGCCGCGCGCTAAAGAATTGAGAACTTTTGTCGACAACATGATTACGCTGGGCAAAAAGGGTCAGTTGAACAATCGCCGTCAGGCATTGGCCTTTTTGCGTGATGAAGAAGTCGTTGCCAAGCTGTTTTCAACTTTGGCCGAACGCTATAAAAACCGTAACGGCGGATATACCCGCGTTTTGCGTGCCGGTTTCCGTTACGGCGATTGTGCCGAGATGGCAATCGTCGAACTGGTTGATCGCGATGTTAATGCCAAAGGCGCCAAAGATCTGGCCCGCGTAGCTGCCGAAAAGGCTGCACAGGAAGCGGCAGAAAAAGAAGCAAGCGCCGAGGCTGCCAAAGAAGAAAAAAAGGCCGAGAAAAAGGCTGAGGTCAAAAAGGCCGAAAAGAGTGAAGCTAAAAAGCCGGCGGCCAAAAAAAGCAAAAAGGCTGAGGCTAAAGAAGCTGAATAGTTTGTTTTGAGAAAGCTTTGGTACCGTCTGCTGAAATGGCAGGCGGTATTTTTTTGTCGGCAGAATAAAAAAAGAGTCTTTTCAATGAAATAAATGCTTGCAAGAATCGAAAAAAAGAGTCTATTATCCAGCGAATTTTGACCGCGAATCGCGGCGATTGCATGCAATTATTTTAGGTGTCCGCCAAGGGGAGCTCTGATATTCTTATGGTTTGGCGGTGTTTTTTTCGGATATGGAATGTTTAACCTTCTGCGGTCGGGGAACGGTATGGTGCCGTCGGTATTGTCGCAGAATTTAGCCACAGGGATTTTAGAAAGATGAAAGAGTCTTATACGAGCAAAAGACGTGTAAGAAGAAACTTCGGCCGAATCGACGCGGTTGCCGATATGCCGAGTTTGATTGAAGTTCAGACAGGATCTTACAATAATTTTATTCAGGCCAATGGCACGGAGAAGTGCGAGTTTGCGCTGGAAGAAGTTTTCAAATCAATTTTTCCGATTAAAGATTTTTCCGGCAATGGTGAGTTGGAATTTGTTAAATATGAATTGGAACAGCCAAAATATGATGTTGATGAGTGTATTAAGCGCGATATGACCTATGCCGCGCCGGTTAAGGCAACGCTGCGTTTGGTATTGTGGGATACTGATGAGGCGACGGGCGCTAAATCCATTCATGATATTAAAGAGCAGGATGTTTATATGGGCGATATCCCGCTGATGACGGATAAAGGCACTTTTATTTTCAACGGAACGGAGCGTGTTGTCGTTTCGCAGATGCATCGTTCACCTGGGGTGTTTTTTGATCATGATAAAGGCAAGACCGTTTCTTCCGGTAAATATTTGTTTGCCGCGCGGATTATTCCTTATCGCGGATCTTGGTTGGATTTTGAGTTTGATGCCAAAGATTTGGTCTATGCGCGAATCGACCGTCGTCGCAAATTGCCGGTTACGTCGGTTTTGTATTCGTTGTATTCCAAAGAGACAGAAGAAAAAATTGCCAAGCTCAAAAAAGAGGGCAAGCATATTGACAGAGCAGAAATCAAGGGTATGGATAAGGAAGAGATTTTGCATTATTTCTATGATGTTGATACCTTTGAAGCTGTTAAAAAAGACTGGAAGGTTAAGTTTGAGCCTTCGCGCATGAAGGGTGTTAAGTTCAGCTTTGATTTGGTCAATGCCGAAACCGGTAAGACAGTTTGGGAGGCCGGAAAGAAACTGACGCTGCGTTCGGCTCAAAAGCTGGCGGATGATGGCTTGGCTTATTTCAAAATTGCTCGCGATAAGGTTATCGGTAAGTTCTTGGCTAATAATATCGTTATTGCCAAAACCGGTGAGGTGTTGGCAGAGGCTGGCGATGAGATTACTGAAGAGCTTTTGGATAAACTGGCAGCCAGTAAGATTAATGAGATTAAAATCTTGTTTATTGACGGCGTTAATGTCGGGCCGTATATCCGCAATACCATGGCGGTTGACAAGAACTCCTGCCGTGAAGAGGCGCTTTTGGATATCTACCGCGTTATGCGTCCGGGTGATCCTCCGACGTATGAAGCGGCCGATGCTTTGTTCAAGGCTTTGTTCTTTGATAAAGACCGTTATGATTTGTCGTCTGTCGGCCGCGTCAAAATGAATATTGCCTTGGATATTCCGTTTGAAGATGCGCCGGATACGTACGGAACATTGCGCAAAGACGATATTTTGCGCATTGTTAAGCGGATGGTTGAACTGCGTGATGGCAAGGGTGAAGTTGACGATATTGACCACTTGGGCAATCGTCGTGTCCGTTCGGTCGGCGAGCTGATGGAAAACCAGTATCGTATGGGCTTGCTTCGTATGGAAAGAGCTATTCGTGAGAGAATGTCATCCGAGAATTTGAACAACGTCAAACCGCAGGATTTGGTCAACGCCAAGCCGATTGCTTCGGTCATCCGCGAATTTTTCGGTTCATCACAGTTGTCGCAGTTTATGGATCAGAACAACCCATTGTCTGAGATTACCCACAAGCGTCGTTTGTCGGCTTTGGGACCCGGCGGTTTATCACGCGACCGCGCCGGCTTTGAGGTGCGCGACGTGCATCCGACCCACTACGGACGTATCTGCCCGATTGAAACACCGGAAGGACCGAACATCGGTTTGATTAACTCATTGGCGACTTATGCGCGTATTAATAAGTACGGCTTTATTGAATGTCCGTATCGCAAGGTGGTTAATGGGGTGGTTACCAACGAAGTTGTTTATTTGTCAGCTAATGAGGAAGGCAAATTTAAGATTGCCGAGGCTAACGCTAAAGTTAAAGACGATGGGCATTTCGAAAACGAACTGGTTGCCTGCCGCAAGGCTGGTGAGTTTGAATATGCCAGACCGGAAGAAATCAACTTTATCGATGTTTCGCCGAAGCAGCTGGTTTCGGTGGCAACAGCTTTGATTCCGTTCTTGGAAAATGATGACGCTAACCGTGCTTTGATGGGGTCAAACATGCAGCGGCAAGGCGTGCCGTTGCTGCGTTCGGAAGCGCCGTTGGTCGGTACCGGTGTTGAGGCCGTGGTGGCTAAAGATTCCGGTGCAACGGTTGTTTGTAAGGCCGACGGTATTGTCGACGCGGTTGATGCCAACCGTATTGTGGTTCGCTCCAAAGATGAGCATGCCGCTAATGCCGGTGTTGAGATTTATCGTCTGCAAAAATTCCGCCGTTCCAATCAGAATACTTGCATTAACCAAATTCCGTTGGTAAAAGTCGGTGATGAAGTTAAAGCCGGCGATATCATGGCTGACGGACAATGTACCGATATGGGCGAGCTGGCTTTGGGTAAAAATGTTTTGGTTGCCTTTATGCCGTGGAACGGTTTGAACTACGAAGACGCGATTTTGCTGTCGGAAAGAATTTCACGCGATGATGTGTTTACTTCGCTGCATATTGAAGAATTTGAGGTCATGGCTCGTGACACCAAATTGGGGCAGGAAGAAATTACCCGCGATATTCCGAATGTCGGCGAAGACGCGTTGCGCAATTTGGACGAGGCCGGTATTGTTTATATCGGCGCAGAGGTTAAGGCCGGCGATATTTTGGTCGGTAAGGTAACGCCGAAAGGCGAATCGCCGGTAACGCCAGAAGAAAAACTTTTGCGCGCTATTTTTGGCGAAAAAGCATCCGATGTCCGTGATACCTCACTCAGAGTTCAGCCGGGGATTGAAGGTATTGTGGTTGACGTTCACGTCTTTTCGCGCCGCGGTGTTGAAAAAGACGAGCGTGCGCTGTCGATTGAGCAGCAGGAGATTTCGCAGCTGGCCAAAGATCGTGACGACGAAATCGCCATTATCCGCCGCAATGTTGAGGCTCGTCTGAAATCGATGCTTGTCGGGCAGAAGGTTGTTGATGCACCAAAAGGTTCAATTGCCAAAAATGCGACCATAAGCGAAAAAGATTTGGATGGTATGCCGTCATCGCAGTGGCGCAAGATCGTGGTTAAAGACGAAAGCGTTATGGCCAATGTTGAAGAATTGTTGAGTGCATTTGATGCCAGAGTCAAAAAAGTGCAGCAGCATTTTGATGATAAGGTTGAAAAAGTTCAGCGTGGCGATGATTTGTTGCCGGGGGTTTTGAAGATGGTTAAAGTCTTTATTGCCACCAAGCGCAAAATTCAATCCGGTGATAAAATTGCCGGACGCCACGGAAACAAGGGTACGATTTCGCGCGTTTTGCCGTTGCAGGATATGCCTTATATGGAAGACGGCACGCCGGTTGATATCGTGCTGAATCCGCTGGGTGTTCCTTCTCGTATGAATGTCGGGCAAATCTTGGAAACCCACCTCGGTTGGGCGGCGCAAAAGCTCGGTCAGCAGGTTAATGAGCTGTGGGAACAGGTTAAGGCCGGTCAGAAGAAAGAAAAAGATCTGCGCGCCAAATTGAAAGAAATTTATGGCGAGAAGCAGTATAAACGCGAGATTGAGAAGATGACGACGGAAGAGTTGGATCAGATGATTCCAAACCTGAAGAACGGTATTCCGATGGCAACGCCGGTTTTTGACGGCGCTACCGGCGACGATATTAACAATATGCTGACGATGGCCGGCTTGCCGACATCGGGGCAGATTGATTTGTATGACGGCCGCACCGGCGAGAAGTTTGATCGCAAGGTTACAGTCGGCATTATTTATATGATCAAACTGCATCATATTGTTGACGAAAAGATGCACGCCCGCTCCGTTGGTCCTTATTCTTTGGTTACTCAGCAGCCGCTCGGCGGTAAGGCTCAATTCGGCGGACAACGTTTCGGTGAGATGGAAGTTTGGGCTTTGCAGGCGTATGGCGCAGCCTATACGTTGCAGGAGATGCTCACCGTTAAGTCTGATGATGTTAACGGCCGCACCAAGGTTTATGAAGCCATCGTCAGAGGCGAAGATTCGTTTGAAGCAGGCATTCCGGAGTCATTTAACGTATTGACCAAGGAAATTAAATCGCTGTGCTTGAATGTTGAACTCTTGAACGATGAAATTTAAGGTATAAGGAGACAGTTTAAGATGAATGATGTAGCAAAATATTTTGGCCAACAGGTATCTGCCGAGGCCTTTGACAAGATCAGGATTTCCATTGCTTCTCCGGAACAGATTCGTTCATGGTCTTATGGCGAAGTGAAGAAACCTGAAACCATTAATTACCGCACCTTTAAGCCGGAGAAAGACGGTTTGTTCTGTGCCCGCATTTTTGGTCCGGTCAAGGATTATGAATGCTTGTGCGGTAAGTATAAGAGAATGAAATATCGCGGTATTGTTTGTGAAAAATGCGGTGTTGAGGTTACGCTTTCCAAAGTCAGACGCGAAAGGATGGGGCATATTGAACTGGCGGCGCCGGTTGCGCATATCTGGTTTTTGAAATCATTGCCGAGCCGTATTTCGATGTTGACGGATATTCCGATGAAGGCTTTGGAGCGCGTTTTGTATTTTGAAAGCTATATTGTGATTGAGCCGGGGCTGACGCCTTTGTCAATGCACGAGCTTTTGACCGAAGATCAGTATCAGGAAGCGATTGACGAATACGGTGAAGAATCTTTCCGCGCCGGTATTGGTGCTGAAGCGTTGCGTGAGATTTTGGCAGCGATTGATTTGCCGGCCGAGAGGGATGCTATTCGAGCCGAGCTCAAAGACAATGCCTCCGAAGCTAAACGCAAGAAGCTGGTTAAACGTTTGAAAATCATAGAGTCTTTCATTGAATCAAACACCAAGCCGGAATGGATGATTTTAACGGTTTTGCCGGTTATTCCGCCGGAGTTGCGTCCGTTGGTGCCATTGGACGGCGGTCGGTTTGCAACCTCTGATCTGAACGATTTGTATCGTCGGGTTATTAACCGCAACAATCGTTTGAAGAGATTAATTGAGTTGCACGCGCCGGATATTATCATCCGCAACGAAAAGAGAATGTTGCAGGAATCGGTTGATGCGTTGTTTGATAACGGTCGCCGCGCCCGCGCGATTACCGGAACCAATAAGCGTCCGTTGAAATCGTTGTCGGATATGCTGAAAGGTAAGCAGGGACGTTTTCGTCAGAATTTGTTGGGTAAACGTGTTGATTATTCGGGACGTTCGGTTATTACTGTCGGGCCGGAATTGAAACTGCATCAGTGCGGTTTGCCGAAGAAAATGGCTCTGGAATTGTTTAAGCCTTTTGTTTATGCCAAGCTGGAGCTCTATGGACACGCGACGACAATCAAAGCGGCCAAGAGAATGGTTGAAAAAGAGCGGCCGGAAGTTTGGGATATTCTGGAAGAAGTTATCCGCGAGCATCCGGTGCTGTTGAATCGTGCACCGACCCTGCACCGTTTGGGTATTCAGGCATTTGAGCCGGTTTTGGTCGAGGGCAAGGCGATCCATCTGCATCCGCTGGTTTGTACGGCGTTTAATGCCGACTTTGACGGCGACCAAATGGCTGTTCATGTTCCGTTGTCGATTGAGGCGCAATTGGAAGCCCGTGTTTTGATGATGTCGACCAATAATATTTTGTCGCCGGCATCGGGCAAGCCGATTATTGTGCCAACACAAGATATGGTTTTGGGTATTTATTATCTGACCTATGAAGCAGATGGAATGAACGGCGAAGGGATGATCTTTTCGGATTTCAACGAAGTTCAGTTGGCGTTGAACGAAAAGGTCGTTGATTTGCATGCCAAAATTAAGTGCCGCTTGGAATATGTTGATGATGACGGCGAGACTAAGTATGGTTTGATTGAAACCACGCCAGGGCGTATTTTGGTTTCGGAAGTTTTGCCGAAACATAAAAATGTTCCGTTCTCGCTGGTCAACAGACTGCTGCGTAAGAAAGAAATCGGTGAGATTATTGACACGATTTATCGTCATTGCGGTCAGAAAGAGACTTGCCTGTTTGTCGACAAAATTATGACTTTGGGCTTTACTAATGCCTGCAAGGCCGGTATTTCTTTCGGTAAGGATGATTTGATTGTTCCGGAGGCCAAGAAGACCTTGATCGCTGAGACGGAAGCTCAGGTTAAAGAGTTTGAGGAACAGTATCAAAACGGTTTGATCACCAAGGGTGAAAAATATAATAAAGTGGTTGATATTTGGGCGGCTTGTACCGATAAGGTGGCTGATGAGATGATGAAAAACATCTCGAAAACCGATCACGGCTATATCAACTCGGTTTATATGATGGCTCACTCCGGTGCGCGCGGTTCGGCGGCACAAATGCGCCAGCTGGCCGGTATGCGCGGTTTGATGGCTAAGCCGTCAGGTGAGATTATTGAACAGCCGATTATCTCAAACTTTAAAGAAGGATTGACGGTGTCGGAATACTTTAACTCAACCCACGGTGCGCGTAAAGGTTTGGCTGATACGGCATTAAAGACTGCTAACTCCGGTTATTTGACTCGTCGTTTGGTTGATGTGGCGCAAGATGTCGTGGTTACCGAAACAGATTGCGGCACCGACAGAGGCATTATCGTTCGTCCGGTGGTCGATGGCGGTAATGTGGTGGTTTCGATCGGTGAGCGTATTTTGGGCCGCACGGCGCTGGAAGACATTGTGCATCCGGAGAGCGGCGATGTTTTGGTCGAAAAAGGCAAGTTGATTGACGAAAACGATGTTGAGGCTATTGAGGAAGCCGGTGTTGAGCAGGTTAAAATCCGTTCGGTTTTGACTTGTGATTGCAAACACGGGGTTTGTGCCGCTTGCTATGGTCGCGATTTGGCCAGAGGTACGCCGGTTAATGTCGGTGAGGCGGTTGGTGTTATTGCTGCGCAGTCCATCGGCGAACCTGGAACACAGTTGACCATGAGAACTTTCCATATCGGCGGTGCGGCGCAAAAAGGTGCCGAGCAGGCGTCGGTTGAAATTCCGTTTGCCGGTGTGTTGAGGCTTGAAAACGGCCATATTGTGACCAATTCAGAAGGTCATGGGTTGGTGTTGTCGCGTAATTGCGAGATTGTTGTCGTTGACAATAACGGTCGTGAAAAGTCGCGCCACAGCATTCCCTATGGTACCAAACTGCTGGCTGCCGAAGGTGACAAGGTTAAAAAAGGCCAAAAAGTTGCCGAATGGGATCCGTTTACTGTTCCGGTTATTACCGAAAAGGCCGGTAAAGTTGAATTGGTTGACTTGATCAATAATGTTTCGGTCAGGGAAGTTACTGATGAAACGACCGGCATTGTGTCCAAAACGGTTATTGACTGGCGTTCAAATGCGTCGAGCTCAGGCCTGAAGCCGAGTATCGTTTTGAAAGATGCCAAAGGCAAGCCGGTTACTTTTGATAATGGCAAAGATGTTTGCTATTATATGTCGGCGGATGCTATTTTGTCGGTTGATAACGGCGATGAGGTTAAGGTCGGTGATGTTATTGCGAGAATTCCGCGGGAATCGTCAAAGACCAAGGATATTACCGGCGGTTTGCCTCGAGTTGCCGAGTTGTTTGAGGCCAGACGTCCGAAAGATCCGGCGATAATTTCGGATATTGACGGGGTGGTCGAGTTTGGAAAAGACTACAAAGCTAAACAGCGGATTACAGTCGTTCCGGCTAAGGGAACCCCAGTTGAATATTTGATTCCGAAAGGCCGGCATCTGGTGGTTCAGGAAGGCGATGTGGTCAAGAAAGGCGATGCTCTCGTAGACGGAACTCCGGCGCCGCATGATATCTTGCGCGTTTTGGGTGTTGAGAAATTGGCCGAATATTTGGTTAAAGAAGTTCAGGACGTTTACCGACTGCAGGGTGTTAAAATCAACGATAAGCATATTGAGGTGATTGTGTCTCAGATGTTGCGTAAAGTTGAAATCACCAATCCGGGGGATACGACGTATCTGATTGGCGAGCAGGTTGATGCTGATGAGTTTGAGCAGAAGAATGCCAAAGTCATTGAGGCCGGTGAGACTCCTGCCGAGGCAATACCGGTTCTGCTGGGTATTACCAAGGCCAGCCTGCAGACCAAGTCGTTTATTTCGGCGGCATCATTCCAAGAGACAACCCGCGTCTTGACCGAAGCTGCGGTTGAAGGCAAAGTTGACGACTTGAGAGGTTTGAAAGAAAACGTCATTGTCGGCCGTTTGATTCCGGCCGGTACCGGAACGGTCTTGAGAGCGCTGAAGAAAGTTGCCGCACAGAATGACAAAGAAATTCAGGCCTTGAAGGAAGAAGCTGCTAAAAACGCACAACAGGCTTTGCCTGAGGCACAAAGCGGCGAAACAGCCTAAAGAATCGGTTTTGATTCAGAGCACCCGCAAAATTTTTGCGGGTGCTTTTTTGTCGCAGGAGAAGTTTTGTTTGGTTGTTTTATTGTTGATTTTTACAAAAGTAAAATTATAATGTGTTTCGTCTTTTGTATAATTAATTTAATTTTTGTTTTATGGAAAATGTTATTGTTATTCTTTTAGTTTTTGTATTGTTGTTGTCAGTGTTTTTTGCTATTATCGTCCGGAAAATCCTTAGAGAGTTGGAAGAAATAAGGCACGAATTTTCGCTGGTGAAAGAGGTTGATTTTATAAAGCAGTGCCGTGTGGAACAATATTGTAAAAAGTGCTTGATGGACTATGTTCATGATTTGTTTTTCTTTGACAAATTTAAGGATAGAGAGAAATGCCGTGAGGAGTTGAAAAAGCTGGCGAATTACTATTCGCGTTTTGATAATCTTCCTAAAGAGAAGGCTGCCGGAGAAATGTATCAGAAGATATTTGACGACATTCGTTATGATAAGGTAAAATCGTAAAGGAAAAAGACGCTTGCAGCCGCAGGCGTCTTTTTCATGCTTGAAATCAGAGATAAAACCTTTAATATGGACAAAAACTGGAAGATAAAATGTTGGATATCAAAAAAGGGCTGGAAAACTTAAAAGCACATATCAAAATAGCGCCGGAAAAACCGGGTGTCTACCGGATGATTGACGCCGCCGGAACGGTTTTATATGTTGGCAAGGCCAAAAATATCAAAAAAAGGATTGTTGCTTATTCGCATTTGAACAAATTGCCGCGGCGGTTGCAACAAATGGTGGCGCAAATTGAACGAATGGAGTTCATTGTCGTTGAAAACGAAGCTCGGGCGCTGCTGGTTGAAAATGAGCTGATTAAGAAATATTCGCCGCGCTACAATATTCTTTTAAAAGACGATAAAACTTTTCCTTATCTGATGATTAATGTTGAGGCGGAGTTTCCGCGGTTGTCAAAATACCGAGGCAGCCGTAAAGACAAGAACCGCTACTTTGGTCCGTTTGCCAGTGTTGCGGCGGTTAATGCGGCGCTGGATATTTTGCAGAAGGTATTTTTACTGCGTTCTTGCCGCGACAATGCGTTTAAAAACCGGCAGCGGCCGTGTCTGATGTATCAAATCAAGCGTTGCTCAGCGCCATGCGTCGGGAAAATATCGGTGAAAGATTATCAAGAGCTGGTAAAAAAGGCGATAGATTTTCTTGAGGGCAAAAATACCGATATTCAAAAAGAATTGTCCGAACAAATGGAAGAGGCCAGTCGCCGACAGGATTTTGAAACCGCATTGGTCCTGCGTGACCGTATCCGCGCCCTGAGTATTGTTCAGGCGCGGCAAAATGTTGAATATTCGGGACTTGTATCGGCCGATGTTATCGGGGTTGCCGAAGAAAACGGATTGTTCGGCATTGAGATATTTTTTATCCGCTCCGGACAGAACTGCGGCAATGCGGCTTATTTTCCCACGCAGACCGAAGGTGCCGGCAAAAGGGAAGTGTTGGAAGCTTTTTTGGGCGAATTTTACAGCAATCATCAACCTCCGAAAGAAATTATTGTCGGTGTTGAACCGGAAAATGCTGATTTTTGGCAACAGGCGGTCGGCAGTAAAATTGTTTATCCAAAGAGCGGTAATAAGTTTAAGATGGCACGGTTTGCAGAGCAGAATGCCGTTGATGCTATTCGCCGAAAAGTGGCGCTGGAGGCCTCGGTTAAGACGAATCTGGAGGCTTTTCGCGAAAAATTCGGCTTGCCGCGTTTGCCGCAGCGGATTGAGGTTTATGATAATTCGCACAATCAGGGAAGTTATGCCGTCGGCGCAATGATTGTTGCTACGCCGGAAGGGTTTGATAAAAAGAATTATCGGACTTTTAACATTAAATATACAGAGAACACGCATGACGATTTTGCGATGATGCGTGAGGTGTTGCGGCGGCGTTTTGACAAGATGACACCGGAAAACAAACCTGACGTTATTTTGCTGGACGGCGGACGCGGGCAATTAAACGCCGTGCATGAAGCTCTTAAAGATTATGATCTGGAAGGGATAGTTATTATCGGTATTTCCAAAGGTCCGGATCGGAATGCCGGTAAAGAGTTCTACCATATAAAAGATCAAGAAAGTTTTGAATTGGAGTATCGCTCCCCTTTGGCTTTTTATTTGCAGAATCTGCGCGATGAAGCACATCGGTTTGCGATCGGAACGCATCGGAAAAAACGCGCAAAATCAATTTATCGGTCATTGATTGATGAAATTGAAGGAATAGGCGCAAAACGCAAGGCCGATTTGTTAAAATATTTTGGATCGGCGCAAGATGTGGCGGAAGCCAATATTGCTGATTTGCAAAAGGTGGAAGGAATAAGTAAAAAAACGGCGGAAAAAATTTATAACTACTTCCATAATTAAAATTTATGACATACTATTGAAAAAAGTTAACTTTTAGGGACGCAAAATTATGTATAATCTTCCTAATCTGCTGACAATATCGCGTATTATCGTTATTCCGGCAATCTTTTTATCCGTATATATTACATCGATGTGGTGGGCTGTTATTGCGGCGGTTTTGTTTATTATCGCCTCAATTACCGATTATTTTGACGGTTATCTGGCACGAGCCCGTGGCGAGACATCGGCTTTGGGACGGCTTTTGGATCCGATAGCCGATAAACTTTTGGTTACTTCGGCTTTGGTCGTGCTGCTGGCAAAGCCTGGAATGGTCGAGTATAAAATCAGTTTTATTCCGGTTATTGTTATTCTTTGCCGTGAAATTTTGGTTTCGGGTTTGCGGGAATTTTTGCGCGAGGTTAATGTCGGGTTGCCGGTAACGCGTTTGGCTAAATGGAAAACAGGCTTTCAGATGACGGCGTTGTCGATGATGCTGTTGAAGGGTGTTTGGTATTGGGGCGGCATCGGCGAGTTTTTGTTGTGGGTTGCCGGCGCTTTGACGTTTATTACCGGTTATCAGTATTTTCAGAAAAGCTTGGATTATATTTGCGAAACGGAAAAATGTGCTAAAGTTCCGTCAATTCCTGATTTGTTGAAGACCAAAGCTCCTATAAAGAAAAAGGGTGTTAAGAAAGCACCGGTTTCACAGATGTCGGCCAAGAAAACGGCTGTGAAGAAAAGAAAGGTGCAGAAAAAGAAAACGGCGAATATAAAGGCATCATAATTTTTTTGTGGGCATGTTAATGGAACAGGAGGCAAAACATCTTTTAGTCGTTGATGATGATACCAGACTGCGTAGTTTGTTGCAGCGTTTTTTGCGTGAAAATGGTTTTTTTGTTTCAGTGGCTAAAGATGCAGAAGAGGCGCGTCTTATGCTACGGCAGTATCGCTTTAATCTTTTGATTGTCGATGTGATGATGCCCAAAGAGAGCGGTTTTGATTTTTTGCGTCGTTTGAGACAGGAAAATTCGGTTCCAGTAATTATGCTGACGGCAATGGGTAATGTTGAAGACAGAATTACCGGACTTGAACGCGGCGCGGATGATTATGTGTCGAAGCCTTTTGAACCAAAAGAGTTATTGCTCAGAATCGCCAGTATTTTGAAGAGGACTCCTGCGGAAACAAAAGAAACGCAAAAACTTGATTTTGGAGCTTGTGTTTTTGATATGCAAAGTAAAGAATTGGTTTCTAAACAAGGAGATGTTTTGCATATTACGCCAGTTGAACAAAGTTTGCTCAGTGTTTTGGGGGCTAAAAAGGGGCAGGTTTTTTCTAGGGAAAAACTTTCGGATATTTTGGGAGCAGGGCAGTCGCCGCGTTCTATTGATGTGCAGATTACACGGTTGAGGAAAAAAATAGAAAAGGATTCAAAAAATCCGCGCTATCTTCAAACACTGCGCGGTAAAGGGTATATGCTTTTGACTGATTAGCATGAGAATCGGGATGGTGGCCTGAAAGTTTTTGGCCGAAAAGTTGCGAGGGAAAGATGCATTTGAAGCTGCCGCAAAAGTTTGAAGAGAAGATGACGTTTTGGCGTCATCGGTTGTTGCCGCGTACGTTGTTTTTTAGGACAATGCTGCTTATTTTTATTCCGCTGATTGTGGTGCAGGTTGTTTCTGTCGTTGTATTTTTTGATGGCAGTTGGAGCCGGATGGGGCGTCGTTTGTCTGAAAATCTGGTTGATGAAATGAATATGATTATTCGCCTGAAAGAAGGCGGCATGCCTCTTAACAAACTTCAGCGATTGGCGGATGAGAGTTTTCAGATTAGTTTTCGGTTTTATGATGTCCAGCAAAGCCAAGGAGTTATGCAGGAAATGCGGGCTAATCCTGTGGTCGTTGCGTATTTGAAAGAGGCTATGGAGCACGTATATCCGGAAAATCGATGGAGTATTTTAGTCGATGAGTCTCAGGACAATAACAGCGATTTGATTGTTTTTATTGAAAAAAATAACTGTGTTTATCAGTTTGTGTGTGCCAAGAAAAAGATATTTTCTTCTTCAATTTTTATGTTTGTGGTTTGGATGGTGGCGACGTCAATTCTGTTGTTTTTGGTTTCGGTGATGTTTTTGCGGATACAAGTTCGCGCTATTGCTGATCTGGCACAGACGGCCGAAAATTTCGGTAAGGGAATTGATGATGACGGTTTTAAACCTTATGGTTCGTCTGAAGTGCGCAAAGCCGGTTATGCTTTTATAAAAATGAAAGAGCGGATCTTGCGTCAAATTATGGAGCGTACGCAGATGCTGGCTGGAATCTCTCATGATTTGAGAACGCCGTTGACCAGAATGAAACTGGCTCTGGCAATGGCGGAAAATTCACAAGATCAGAAAGATTTTTTGGCAGATATTGATGAAATGGAGAAGATGCTTAATGGTTATTTGGCCTTTGTGCGTGGTGAGGGCGATGAGGCGACAGCGCATATTGATGTTTGCAGACTGGTTCAAGAGATTGTTGATCGGTTTGTGTCGCAGCATGTTAAGATTAAGTGTTTTGCCGCTGACAAACCAATTGAAATTACCGCTAAAGAACAGGCTTTGCGGCGGGCCATTACTAATATTATAGCTAATGCCAGTCGTTATGGCAAAAAAATTGAAGTCAGAATAGAACAGGATGCTAAAAATGTTCGGGTCATTGTTGACGATAATGGTCCAGGAATTCCGAAAGATGAACGAGAGGCTGTTTTTAGGGCTTTTTATCGGTTGGAAAATTCTCGTAATAAAGAGACCGGAGGTATCGGTTTGGGGCTGGCGATTACGAAAGATATTATTACGGCGCACGGCGGGCATATTCAACTGGAGGATGGTATCCTCGGCGGGTTGAGGGTTATTATCAGTTTACCTCTTTAAAAGTTAGGAAATAATGATGGTTGATGAAAATAAGCTAAGTGATGATCTGGATTTGGATGATTTACTGAAAGACGCTGAAACCGCTTCTGAAACTGAGGAGCGCGGAAATGGTGTTTCGGCGGATATTCTTGGTGATTCGGATGATATTTCTTTGGCGGATTTCAATTTTGATAATCTGTCGGATGAAGATGGTGGAATTTCTGAGCCAAAAGTTTTTACCGAGGCAGAAGCTGCAGCCGAGGAGAGTAAAGGAGCGTCTGAAATATCTGAACCTGCGTTTGTTGGGGAAGATGCTGTAGATGAAAATAATGCGGAAGCAGAAAAAAATGAGGATATTGAAGAAGGGGCTTCTTTGGTAGAAGGTAAGGAAGAAGGCGGTGACGATCAGCCGTTTTCTGAGGTCGGAGAAGACGCCGAGGATCTGACTAATTCGCAGGATTTTTCAGAGGAAACGGCCTCAGAAGCTTCTTTTGAGGATGAGTCTGACGCATATTTTGAAAATTCTTTGAATGATGGAGAAATTATGGCGGAAAGTGATGCTGCCGAATCTCGTCATTATTTGCCGCAGGCGCTTCAGGAAAGCGGAAACATAGGTGCTTTAAGATGGTATAGCGGAAATTCTGCGGATAAATTTTTTGAAATAGCTAAAGGTTTTGAGAGTACCGATTTTAATGCCGACGAAGAATGCAAGGCTGTGCATGTTAATGTCGGATATGATACATATGGTTGGGAAGTCCAATTTTCGGACGGCACGGTGATGAACCTGCGAGATGTTAGGGAATATCAAATTCGCAATGGCTGTTTGCCTTCTTCGGAGGGAAGAATTGTTTATGGGCAAAGTTCTTTGAGCTTTTCCGGTATTGAACGCATTGTCGTTTATGAAAGCATCAAATATTTTTCTTACGGAATATGACAAATATTGAGGGTGGAAAAATTAGTTGCTCTTTTCCAGAGGAAAGACTTGGACACCCTGCTGCATATGGGAAGACGTATCTGTCTGGCTATTTGGCATGCCGGCGACTTGATTAGCCAAAGAACCTCTTTTTGCGCTTTTAGGGGCTTTTAGTGCCGGCGATAGAGGATAGGCATTTTGGGGGAGCCGCAAGAGCATGTAGCCACTTCCTCCGCCGTAAGCCGGACCGGACAAACCTATAGAATAGTAACCGCCGATATAGCCGTAATCCAAATCTATATAATCAATGGCAAAAACGGTTTTGATGCTGGTGGAGCCGACGGTTGTCATTTTGCAGGTGTAACCGGCATCCTCAAGAAGCACATGATTTGTTTTTCTGGCAAACAGCAACGATTTTGAGGGGGTGCAATCGGCAACTTGTCCGCCGTATGTTACATTGTAGTTTAGAATAATATTCATGGTGCTGTTTTTGCCAACGATGACATCTGTAATTTTGGCGTGATCGATGTAGGCGTTAGTCGGAACGATGCCCACATGTATCGGCAGAGAAAGATAATTCTCCAAGCAAACATGCGTCTGCGAATCTGCCTGACAAATAAGAATTTTTTGGTAATTGTTGTTGTCGAAAAGCTGCAACAGAGAATTATAAATATATTCAGCTGACATTGAAAGTTCTGCCGGCGCACATTGATGTGAACGGCAGACGACGATAGATGACGGATGCTTCGTCGACAAACGGGCTTCCTCAAAAGTTCCTTGTGTTGAAGGCGTTT
Organism: uncultured Alphaproteobacteria bacterium; assembly: GCA_944393715.1. Taxonomy (GTDB): domain Bacteria; phylum Pseudomonadota; class Alphaproteobacteria; order RF32; family CAG-239; genus CAZU01. Next base: position 24,185 of record CALYBB010000001.1, on the reverse strand, counting down.
CCGTAGTTGTCAAGTCCCGAGGGTGTTCCGATCTTCCGGCAAATGTAAAAAAGCCGTTTGGCAAATAATTGTGCATAGCTTCACATCCGCATAGCCCCAAAACAGCGGTAAGCAATACTAAAGAATGTAAACTTCTGCGCAGCATTTTAGCCCCTTTGTCGTAAAAATATAGCTTATATTATGCCAGCTGTCGGCAAATACCAAGCCTTTTTTGCAATTATTCCATGTATTTTTTTTAGTGTTTTGTTTTTTGGGACTTGTCAGAAAAATAAGAGTGTGCAAAATATAGATCGTTGTTTTTTTTGTGAGAGAAAAATGTTAGGAAAATTTTTGTTGTATGCCTTTTTTGCGATGGTATCTGTTGCAAAAGCTGCGGAAAATTTTAATGTGGTGGATGGCGACAGTCTTGAAGCCGGAAGTGAAAGACTCAGGCTGATGAATATTGATGCGCCGGAGTTTTTTCAGAAATGTTATGATGCTAGCGGTTGGAAGTATTTATGCGGGTTTGAAGCGACTGAACATCTGAAGCGTTTGATGCAGGGGCAGGTTAGGTGCGAAAGATATGGTAAAGATCGTTATGGGCGTTCGCTGGTAGAGTGTTGGCGTGCTGATGGCATGAATATAGGGCAAGAGATGGTGCGCAGCGGCTGGGCTATGGCGTATAGTGAGAAATATCAGGCTGATGAGAGGCAGGCTCGGGCGTTGAAAAAAGGAATTTGGAAGGGAAAATTTATGCGTCCGGAGTTATACAGAGGTTTAAGAAAGAGTCATGACGCTCTTAAAAATGAAAAAAGATAGAGATTCTTGTTGACAGCCGTAAAAAGTTATGTATATTGCAAAACAACGTTTTTATGTTATTTTAATATAAAGGTGAAAGAATATGTATGCAGTAATTAGAACCGGCGGCAAGCAATACCGTGTTGCATCAGGGGATGTGATTAAGATTGAGAAGATCGCCGGAGAAGAAGGCAAAGAGGTCGTTTTTAACGAGGTTTTGGCTCTGGGCGATACTATTGGCTCGCCGTTGGTTGCGGGAGCTTCGGTCAAAGCTATGGTCTTGAAACAGGCTAAGGATGCCAAGGTTATCATTTTCAAAAAGAAAAGAAGACAGAATTATCGCCGTAAAAACGGTCACAGACAAAATATTACGCTGGTTAAGATTACCGACGTAATCGGCAAGTAAGAAGGAGATTTGAACAATGGCTCACAAGAAATCAGGCGGTAGCTCGTCTAACGGGCGCGACTCCATCGGACGTCGGTTGGGATTGAAGAAGTCCGGCGGACAGGCGGTTATTCCGGGAAATATTATTGTCCGTCAGCGCGGAACGCAGTATCATCCGGGTGCCAATGTCGGTATGGGTAAAGATCATACGTTGTTTGCTTTGAGCGAAGGCAAAGTGGTGTTTACCAAAAAGGCCGGCGATCGGACAGTTGTTTCGGTAATGGCGGAATAAGTTTCGGTCAACCGTTATCAAAAAAGTTTGAGGGGATGTTTGTCGGCGTCCCCTTTACTTTTCGGGCAGACAGGATATTTTAGAGTAATGGTTGTTCGGAATAAGAAAAAGCAATGAAATTTCTTGATCAGGCGAAAATATTCATCAAATCGGGCGACGGCGGTGCGGGTTGCGTATCGTTTCGGCGTGAAAAATATATTGAGTTCGGTGGTCCAAACGGCGGCGATGGCGGTAGCGGCGGCAACGTTTATATTGAAGCTGTGCCGAACCTGAATACGTTGATTGATTTTCGCTATCATCAGCATTTTAAGGCGCCGAAAGGGCGTAACGGCATGGGATCTGATAAAACAGGGCCAAAGGGCAAAGATATTGTGATTAAAGTGCCGGTAGGGACTGAGGTTTTAGCCGATGATCAGGAAACATTGATTGTTGATATGATTGAAGCGGGACAGAAATTTTTGCTCGCCAAAGGAGGCGATGGCGGCCGCGGCAATGCACAGTTTAAGAGCGCAACCAATCAGGCTCCGCGGTATGCCGAACCGGGCTGGCCGGGGCAGGAAATGTGGGTCTGGTTGCGGCTTAAGGTGATTGCCGATGTTGGGCTTTTGGGGATGCCGAATGCCGGAAAATCAACTTTTTTGTCGGTGGTGACCAAAGCACGGCCGAAAATTGCCGATTATCCTTTTACGACTATTCATCCGAATCTTGGTGTGGCTTGGGTTGACGGTTATGAGATGGTGATTGCCGATATTCCGGGGCTGATTGAAGGTGCGCATGAGGGGACTGGTCTGGGCGACAGATTTTTGAAGCATATTGAGCGTTGCTATGCTTTGTTGCATTTGGTTGATGCAACTTTAGACGATGTTATTGGAGCATACAAAGCTATTCGGCGCGAGTTGGAACTTTATGATGTGGCGACGGCCGGTAAACCGGAAGTGGTTGCTTTGAATAAATGCGATGCGTTGACGGAAAAAGAACTTGCTGTAAAGCAACGGCAATTGGAAAAGGTGTCAGGTAAAAAAGTTTTTGTGATGTCGGCGGTTGCCAAGAGAGGTATTTGGGAGTGTTTGCGCGAAGTTAACCGCTATATTACTCGTGACAGATCCCAAAAAGAGGAAGCACCGATGCAAATTGAGGCGGCCGGCGAGCCGTGGTCGCCAGTCTAATACAGGGGAGAAGAAAGACAGTGGCTAAAAAAGCGAGCAAACAAACGCAAGATACAGCGGAAGAAATATTGGATATCGTAAAAAAAACTTTGGATGCCGGCAAGGCGGAAGATGTTGCGCTGATTGATTTGGCCGGCAAGACTTCTATCGCCAGCTATATGGTCGTGGCCAGCGGCACCTCAAACAGGCATGTGGCTTTTTTGGCCGAAAGTGTGCGGCAAAAACTGAAAGAAAAAGGCTATGTTTCAACGGTCGAAGGAGAGGAAAAAGCCGACTGGGTGCTGATTGATGCGTTTGATGTGATTGTGCATATTTTTCGGCCGGAAGTACGTGATTTTTATAGTTTGGAAAAGATGTGGTCGGCATTTAGAAAGCCGGAATAAGCTTTCTTTTTTTCAAAAGCCGCCGCTACTAAGTAAAGTAGCGGCGGTTGGTTTAGCTAAAAAGCTCCGGAATTAACCTTATCGGCGTTTGAAGCGGTGTCCGGATAAGGAATTTCGGTTCATCATCGTTATTATATTCTTTGTAGAGGGTATGGGCTACTATGAAGCCATTTTGGTAGCTGCATGAAGCAAAGAGACGATGATACGAACCGGAAAAAGGAAAATAAATCCGGAAAAAGTTTGCCGGCTTAAACAAATGTTTGTTGTTTTCGGAAAAAAGGATTTGCTTTTTTCCGATGCAGACATAAATGTAGCCATGGCTGCAATGAACGGCTAAACAGCTTTGAATATAAGCACTCTCTGGTGTGAATATGTCAAAAGCCTGAACGTCTTGAGAAGAAAGCTCTTTTGGAATTCCACAAGTTGTCAACAGATTGTTGATGAATTTTATAAATTCCTTACAATCAAAAGCAGGCTTTCGCAGGATGTTCACAGGGGTGCCGTCATAGGCTCGGGCAGATAGTCGTTTTTTGAATTCCTGAATCTGAAGTGGTGAAAAATCCAAAATCTGACTTTGTTTTTTGGGGGCGTTTTTTTCGTTCTTGAAAAAGAAATCCGCCAAATTTTTAATGATATTCATAGTTGTAATTGTTAAAAATTTGTTCTCTGCGGACAAATATAGACGAAAATGCGCGGAGAGTCAAACAGAATTATTCGCGATGATACGGATGACCCGCGATAATGGTTTGAATGCGATAGATTTGTTCGGTTAAAACTGCGCGCATCAGCATGTGTGGTAAAGTTTGGCGACCAAAAGCCAAAAGTAAATCTGCTTTGGCACGAGTTTCCGGCAGATGGCCGTCGGCACCGCCAATTAAAAAACAAATTTCCGAGACACCGTCAAGCTGCCACGCAGCGATTTTGGCTGCCAATTCAGTTGATTTCATGTTTTCGCCGCGTTCGTCCAAAACAATGACTTTGGCGCCGTGCGGAATATGTGCGGTCAAAAAAGCGGCTTCGTCTTTGGGTGTAGAATTATCTTGCTCTTTAATGACTATCTGCCAGCCGGAGCGTTTGATGTATTCGTTGATAATGGCAGCTTCAGGTGAATTTTTTTTGCATTTGCCGATGGCGAGAATTGTTGCTTTCATCGGCAGACTTCCAAATTAAAGACATTTTGCAGGAAGAAGAGGGATATGTAGCAGACTAAAGCTGCGGTAATCGGCGTTAGAATCCAGCCGATGACAATTCGACCGAGTAAACCCCAGTTGATGCTGCACCCCTTTAGTATGCCGATGCCCATAACGGCGCCGATAATTGCTTGTGAACTCGAAACCGGAACCAGAGGAAAACTCGGCAGATTGTGTGAGTCTAAGAAATGCTGCAGGTTTTGCGAGGCAAAAAGAAACAGTACCAAAGCCTGTGAAACCACGGCTACCCATGCCATAAGCGGCGACATTTGGATAATACCGTTGCCGACGGTGGTCATCAGACCCCGCGAATAGGTAAATACGCCGACACTGATGGCGATACCGCCGATAAAAAATAAAACCTGAGTAGGCGACAGGGTAAATAACGAGCCAAAATCAACCGCCTGTAATGGGCTTGAGGAGACAAACACACCCATCACATTGGCGATATTGTTGGCTCCCAGAGCATAGGCCCCAAAAGCGCCAGCCAGAATTAATCCGACACGGGTGTAGCAGTCTTGTCGGATGAGGGAGATGTGGCAGTGGCGGATGATAAAACGCACCAAATAATAAAGCAAGATAGCAATCAGACCCGCTAGGACGGGGCAGAAAATCCAAGTGCCGATGATTTTGCTCAAAACGGTTATATCCGTCGGTTTCCCTGCGAAGAGATTCCAGCCGATAATGGCGCCGACAATGGCTTGTGAAGTCGAAACAGGCAAAGAAAGTTTGACTGTCCAATAAATTGTTAGGGCTGCTGCCAACGCGGCCATGAAAGCACCGGCTAAGGCATTGATTGTGCCTAAGGTGCCTAAAGTCTGCGATGCACCGGAACCGGCATAAACTGCGCCGATGGTAATAAAGAGGGATGAAATGATTGCGGCAGTGCGGAATTTGACCATTTTGGTGCCAACAGCCGTGCCGAAGATGTTGGCGGCGTCGCTAGCACCTAAAGACCAGCCCAGAAACAAACCGGAGCTTAGGTAAAACCAAAAGGATATATCCATCAGATGCTCCGTTTAATGGTAAAAATCAGCAATTCGTCGATAAAGTCTTCGGCAGTGTCGGCAATATCGGCTATTTCGTTGATAAATTGTTTGAGTTGCAGTTTGTTGGCCAAAGGCAAAGCGGAATCAAATACTTTTTCCAGAAGCTGACGCGAGCATAAATCTGATTCGTGTTCAATGAAATAGACTTTTTGTGAATAATCACGCACTGAGCTTAAATCGCGGAAAAAAGACCTTGACGCTTTGCCCATGTTTTCGGCGCAGTCAGCGCTTAGGCGTCCGAGCTCTCGAATATTGTTGTGATATTCATCGGGGATGTCCGGTTGCTCAACGTAAAACATATAAGTCGCTTCGTCAAATTTGTTAATAATGCGGTCAAGATTTTCGGTCAGCTGCAAAACATCGGCGCGCAGGTCCGGCAGCAAATTATGGCTGTAGAGTTGATTTTCAATGCTGCGACGCAAGACGTCGGCTTCGTGTTCGATTTTTTTTATCCGGCGAGAGGCTTTTTTGAAATTTTCACTTTTGCCTTCCTTTAGGTAAATGTCAACGGCTTTGCCAAAAGTCATGGAGGCGTTAATCAATTTGTTGTGAAAGTCGTCAATATCCGCTTCAAGGGTTTTTGTTTTAGAAAACACAGAAAGCTGCAAATGAAACATTGTGTTTATCCTCTGTTGTTTTTTTATTTTTCAGTCTTATTTATGACCTATATTTTTGAGATTATCAATAATATTTATTTTTGACTTGTAAATAATATTTTGATTGAGTAATATGAATGCGGTTTGAAAAAATATTATAATTTAATTAAGGATGATAACATGAAAAACATTAATGCTGTTTATGTGTCTTTGGCAGCTTTGGTCGTGGCAGTTGCCGCATTGGTTGTGAGCATTATCAGCTGCAAATCAAATGACAATACCGCGGTGGTTGAAGCTGCTTTGATCGAAAAACCCGAGATGATTTTTAGTGCTTTGCAGGCTGCTGAAGAAAAACAGAGAGCCGAAGCCGAGCGCCAAATTGAAGAAAAGATTAAGGCTAATGCCGATGAATTGTATAATCGTGCCGATGATGGCGTTATCGGTAATCCGGACGGTAAATTGGTCTTGGTTGAATTTTTTGATTATTCCTGCTCATTCTGCCATAGGCTTTATCCGGTCTTGAAGGAAGTTATTGCTGCTAATCCGGATGTTAAAGTTGTTGCCAAGCCCTTGGCTTTTATGTCAAAAGCATCAATTTATGCCGCGCAAGCATCTTTGGCGGCTTCCGAGCAGGGTAAATTTGCTGAAGCTTATTCCGCAATTTTTGAGATTAAAGGCGGCTTAACTGAAGCAAAGATTGATGAGGCCTTGACAGCTTTGGGATTGGATATGGTAAAGCTGAAAGAGGATATGAAGTCAGATAAGGTCAGCAATACGATGAAGGCTGCTTCGGATATGTCTGCGGAAATTCAAGTCAGCGGTGTTCCGACCATGGTCTTTAATAACAAGATTTTGCAGACTTTGGATGCTCCGGTTATTCAGGAAGCGATTGACGCTGCCAAGTAAGTATAGCTGGAAGGCCATTGAAGAAAAGCTGCCCTCGCAGGAGGGCAGCTTTTTTTGGTTTAAGAAAAAAAACAAAAGCTTGTGTTTTGCAAATAAAAAAATTATATATAAGTGAAGTGTTATTTTTGTGAAATTAAGGATCATATCATGGGAATGGGAAAGAACTTTTTTATTTGGCTGGGGGTTTTTGCAGCATTATCTTTGTTTGTCAGTTTGTGGGGAGGTGATCCGGTGCAGGCCGGCGCAGAAAAACTGGCATTTTCGGAGTTTATGGATCGGGTTGAAAGCAAGCAGATTGCTGAGGTGGTCATCAGCGGCGCCAGTATCAACGGAACCTATACCGACGGCAAAAAGTTTTATACCTATGCGCCATATGATCCGACAATGGTTGAGAATTTGCGCCAGAACGATGTTAAAGTAACGGCGGCACCCGAGGATAACACCAGCAATAATTTGTGGGGAATTTTTATTTCGTGGTTTCCGATGTTGTTATTGATCGGGGTGTGGATTTTCTTTATGCGGCAGGCCAATTCCGGTAACAACAAGGCGTTGAGTTTTGGTAAATCACGGGCGCGGCTGATTGAGAATAACAAAAAGGTGACTTTTGCCGATGTGGCCGGTGCCGATGAGGCTAAACAAGAGCTGGAAGAAATTATTGAATTTTTGAAAGATCCGGCCAAGTTTCAGCGGTTGGGCGGCAAGATTCCGCGGGGTGTGTTGATGGTAGGTCCTCCGGGAACCGGCAAGACTTTGTTGGCCAAAGCGGTGGCCGGTGAGGCTGATGTGCCGTTCTTTTCGATCTCGGGGTCGGACTTTGTCGAGATGTTTGTCGGTGTCGGTGCTTCAAGGGTGCGCGATATGTTTGCTCAGGCAAAGAAAAATGCACCGTGCTTGTTGTTTATTGATGAAATTGATGCCGTGGGACGACATCGCGGCGCCGGTTTGGGCGGCGGCAATGACGAGCGGGAACAGACGCTTAACCAGCTTTTGGTCGAGATGGATGGCTTTGATGACAAAGAAAACGTTATTTTAATTGCGGCGACTAATCGGCCGGATGTTTTGGATCCGGCGTTGCTGCGTCCGGGGAGGTTCGACCGGCAGGTAACGGTGACGAATCCGGACAAAAAAGGCCGCGAGGAAATTTTAAAAGTGCATGTCAAAAAAGTGCCTTTGGCAAGAGATGTCAATTTGTCGGTTATTGCTCGCGGCACGCCGGGGTTTTCGGGTGCGGATCTGGCCAATCTTGTTAATGAGGCGGCGCTTTTGGCGGCGCGCAAAAACAAAACCAAGGTAACCTCAAAGGACTTTGACGAGGCCAAAGACAAGGTCTTGATGGGGGCGGAGCGCAAGTCAATGGCGATGGATGAGAACGAGAAAAAGCTGACGGCTTATCATGAGGCCGGACATGCGATTTGCTCGTTGTTTGTCGAGGAAACCGATCCAATCCACAAGGCGACGATTATTCCGCGCGGGCGGGCGTTGGGTATGGTGCAACAGTTACCAGAAAAAGATCAGTACTCGTATTCCAAGACCAAAATGTTGTCACGCCTGATTATTATGATGGGCGGCAGGGTGGCTGAAGAGTTGAAGTTTGGCCCTGCCAAAATTACCTCGGGAGCATCGTCGGATATTGCCGCGGCAACCAATTTGGCGCGTTCAATGGTGACCGAATGGGGTATGAGCGATAAGCTGGGTCCGGTTTTGTACGCCGAAAATACCGGTGAGGTTTTCTTGGGTAAATCGGTTACGCAAAGCCGCAATATGAGCGAGGAAACCGCCCGTTTGGTGGATGAGGAGATCAAAGGTTTGGTGATGAACGCTTATAAAAATGCGACGGCGTTGTTGAAAGAGCATCAGGCGGATTGGGAAAAATTGTCCGAGGCACTGATAGAATACGAAACCTTGACCGGTGAAGAAATTAAAGATCTGCTTGCCGGCAAGCTGATCAATAAGGACACGGACGCACCGGTGGCGCCGGAAAAGCGAACGCAGGCGTCGTTGCCGGAATTGTAAAAAAAGAGAGCTTCAGCTCTCTTTTTTTATGGAGTATTGATAAGTTGACTCGGTTTAGACAAAAAGTCTAATATGACTCAAACAGAGTCTGAGTCTCGGTTTGCCAAAATCAAAAAAGCAAATTTTTTTCATTTTTTTCGCTTTTTTTACTTGCAATTTGGTTTGTGATATGTTACAAGGGGCGCGTATCAAAGGGGTTGAAGCTTTTAAAAGCCGGCAGCCTTTGGGATATAAGACATAACGCATCCCTTGGATCTTTCCGCTTTGCGGGGCGCTCGGTAGACTAACGGACGAGCGAAAAACATAAGATTGCAAGGCTCTGCATAAGGTTTAACTTTTAGATGGCAGGCTTCTAAATTGGTAGAGGTTATGCCGTCTAGTTATAAGGAAAAGTGTTTAAGATGGATACACAAAATATCAGAATTCGCCTGAAAGCTTTTGACCATCGTCTGTTGGATCTTTCGACCAAAGAAATTGTCCATACGGCCAAAAGAACGGGCGCCAACGTCAGAGGACCGATCCCTCTGCCGACCAGAATCGAAAAGTTTACGGTGAATCGTTCGCCGCACGTTAACAAGAAGTCGCGCGAGCAGTTTGAAATCCGTACTCACAAAAGACTTCTGGATATTGTTGATCCGACGCCGCAAACGGTTGATGCTTTGATGAAGCTTGATCTGGCTGCCGGCGTTAATGTTGAAATTAAGTTATAATGTTAATGTTGGCTTGAAGAGTATATGGTCAGGTCAACCTATTAAGAAAAGGAAAAACTAATAATGCGTACAGGTCTGATTGCAAAAAAACTTGGAATGTCCCGCATTTTTGATGTTGACGGTACTCATGTGCCGGTTACGGTTTTGCAGATTGACGGCTTGGAAGTTGTTGCGGTAAAGACTCAGGAAAAAGACGGGTATACGTCGGTTCAACTGGGCTGTGGCAACGTTAAAGCAAAGAATCTGTCGAAACCGCTGAAGGGATATTTTGCAAAGGCTAATGTTGAGCCGAAGAAGAAACTGGCTGAATTCCGCGTTTCGGAAGACTGCCTGCTTTCGGTCGGCGATAAATTATCTGCAGAACATTTTGTTCCGGGGCAGTTTGTTGATGTTTGCGGAACATCAATCGGTAAAGGTTTTGCCGGCGTTATGAAACGCCACAACTTTGCCGGTTTGGAAGCTACGCACGGTGTATCAATTTCGCACCGCTCTCATGGTTCTACAGGACAAAGACAGGATCCCGGTAAGGTATTTAAAGGCAAAAAGATGGCCGGACATTTGGGCGATGAACGGGTTACCGTTCAGAACCTGAAGGTTGTTTCGGTTAATGCCGATAAGGGATTGATTATGGTTAAGGGTGGTGTTCCCGGTAGCGAAAACAGCTGGGTTTATATTACCGATGCCGTTAAGAAATCTTCTTCGGTTAAATTGCCGATGCCGGCCGGTTTGATTAAAGTTGATGAACCTGTTGCAGCTAAAGCCGAAGCTGAAACTCCGGCTGAGAATGCATAAAAGTTATAAGGATGAAGATAATGAAACAGGACATCTTAAATTTGGAAAACAAGGTTGTTGGTTCGGTTGAACTTGACCAGTCTATTTTCGGGCTGGAAGTTTGTGCCGATATCCTGCACCGCGTCGAGGTTTGGCAGTTGGCCAGACTACAGGCCGGAACCCACAAGACCAAAGGCCGTTCGGAAGTTGCCTTGACCCCTGCCAAACCTTTCAAGCAGAAAGGCGGCGGTCGTGCTCGTCAGGGTTCACGCAAAGGCACGCAGTTCCGTAAGGGCGGTGTGGTTTTTGGTCCGGTTGTTCGTGATCATTCGCATGATTTGACCAAGAAGTTCAGAAAACTCGGCCTGAAGACCGCTTTGTCGGCTAAAGCCAAAGAGGGTAATTTGGTTATTATCGACGAGGCCAAGCTGGCTCAGCCGAAGACCAAAGATCTCAAAAACAAGCTGGAAGCCTTGAATTTGACAAACAGTTTGTTTATTGATGGCAAAGAAGTTGATGCCAATTTCGCGCTGGCTTCACGCAATATTGTCGGTGTTGATATTTTGCCGACCATCGGTGCTAACGTGTATGACATCTTGAGAAAAGAAAAATTGGTCTTAACGAAAGATGCGGTTGTTTGCTTGGGAGAAAGATTGAAATGAGTAAGTCTAAGAAAACAAACAATGTAACAGCCAAAATGTATGACACGCTGGTTCGTCCGGTTATTACCGAGAAGTCTATGCTGTCTTCTGAAAATGGCAAGGTTACATTTATCGTTCCTTTGTCTGCCAATAAAGACGAGGTTAAGGCTGCTGTTGAGGCAATCTTTAATGTCAAAGTAAACAAAGTGAATACAATTCGTACAAACGCTAAGGAAAAAGTTTTCCGCGGTCGTATCGGGCAGCGTTCCGATTATAAAAAGGCCGTTGTTACTCTTGCCGAAGGTCAAAACATTGATGTTACTACAGGGATTTAGAAAATGGCATTGAAAAATTATAAGCCCACATCTCCTGGACTTCGTCAGCTCGTTATCGTAGACAGAAGTGAGCTGTACAAAGGAAAGCCTGAAAAATCGTTGACGATTGGTTTGACGAAAACCGGCGGTCGCGATAATTTTGGTCATGTTACCAGTCGCAGGATTGGTGGCGGTCATAAACGCAAATTGCGCGTGATTGACTTCAAACGCAGAAAATTTGATGTAGAGGCAACAGTTGAGAGAATCGAATATGATCCGAATCGGTCGGCTTTTATTGCGTTGATCAGCTATAAAGACGGCGAGAAGGCTTATATTCTGGCTCCGCAGAGATTGAAAGCCGGCGATAAAGTTATTTCTTCGGAAAAGGCTGATATTAAACCGGGCAACGCCATGCCTTTGAAAAATATGCCGGTCGGTACGATTATTCACAATGTCGAACTTAAGGCCGGAAAAGGCGGTCAGTTGGTTCGTTCTGCAGGGTGCTATGCTCAATTAGTCGGTAAAGATGCCGGTTATGCCCAGTTGAAGCTGAGCTCCGGTGAGTTGCGAATTGTTCGCGAAGAGTGTTTGGCGACAGTTGGTGCGGTTTCAAATCCTGACAACCAAAACAGATCGCTCGGCAAGGCCGGTCGTAATCGCTGGTTGGGTAATCGTCCGGTATCGCGCGGTGTTGCGATGAACCCAGTTGATCACCCGCATGGTGGTGGTGAAGGACGCACTTCGGGCGGACGTCATCCGGTTACGCCGTGGGGCAAGCCGACGAAGGGTGCTAAGACTCGTAATAACAAGAAGACGGATAAGTTCATTTTGAGAAGCCGTCATGAAAACAAAAAGAAATAAGGAGAAACGCTCATGACACGTTCCGTATGGAAAGGGCCGTTTGTTGATGGCTATCTTCTGAAAAAAGCTGAAGCTGCCAAGGCTTCAAAGCGCAATGAAGTGATTAAAATATGGTCACGCCGTTCGACAATGCTGCCGCAGTTTGTCGGGTTGACGTTTGGCGTGCATAATGGTCACAAATTTATTCCGGTATTGGTTACCGAGGATATGATTGGTCACAAATTCGGTGAGTTTGCGCCGACTCGTACTTTTTACGGTCATGCCGCAGACAAGAAAGCTAAGAGAGGTTAATGATGAGTAAAGCTAAAAGCACCAGAAGAGTAGGGGCAAACGAGGCTTTGGCCGTTTGCTATTCTATTCGCACCTCTCCGCGCAAGCTGAATTTGGTTGCGCAGTCCATTCGTGGTTTGGATGCAGCGAAAGCCGTTGCCGAGCTCAGCTTTTCAAAGAAAAGAATCGCTAAGACCGCTTTGGCTGTGCTACAGTCTGCAATTGCCAATGCGGAAAATAATCACCAGCTGAATATCGACAAGTTGTTTGTTAAGGCAGCTTTTGTCGGGAAAGGCTTAGTTATGAAACGTATGCACGCGCGCGGTCGCGGAAGGGGTGCTAGAGTTTTGAAGCCCTTTTCTAATTTGACCGTTATTGTTGCAGAGCGCGGGGAGTAATCTAATGGGACAAAAAGTAAATCCTACCAGTCTTCGTTTAGGTGTTAACCGCACTTGGGATTCTCGGTGGTATGCCGACGACAAGTATGCGGATTATCTTCACGAAGATGTTAAAATTAAAGAATTCTTGAAAGAGAAATTGGCTCAGGCCGGTGTGAGCAAGATCGTTATTGAGCGTCCAGCCAAGAAGGCCAGAGTAACAATTCATTCTGCAAGACCGGGTGTTGTTATTGGCAAGAAGGGTCAGGATATTGAGGTTTTGAGAAAAGAAATCCAGAAGATGACTGATTCAGAGGTTCAATTAAACATTCTGGAAGTAAGGAAACCTGAGTTGGATGCGCAATTGGTGGCAGACAGTGTTGCTCAGCAGTTGGAACGCCGTGTTGCTTTTCGTCGTGCGATGAAACGTGTTATGCAGTCGGCTTTGCGTCTTGGTGCTGAAGGCATTAAGGTTGCTTGTTCGGGACGTTTGGGCGGCGCGGAAATTGCCAGAACCGAGCATTACCGTGAAGGACGGGTGCCTTTGCATACGTTGCGTGCCGATATTGATTATGCGACCTCAACCGCTCATACGACTTATGGAGCCTGCGGGGTTAAAGTTTGGATCTATAAGGGTGAAATTATGGCTCATGATCCGATGGCGCAGGACAAGAAGTTGGCTGAACAGAAATAATGGGTGAATAAAAATGTTAAGTCCAAAAAGATTGAAATTCCGCAAACAGCATAAGGGCCGTATTCACGGTCTGGCCAAGGGCGGATCAGAATTGAATTTTGGTTCATACGGGCTGAAAGCGTTGACGCCAGAGCGTATTACAGCACGCCAGATTGAGGCGGCTCGTCGTGCGATTACCCGTGAGATGAAAAGACTCGGGCAATTGTGGATCAGAATTTTTCCGGACGTTCCGGTGTCGGATAAACCGGCCGAGGTTCGTATGGGTAAAGGTAAAGGTTCTGTCGAGTTCTGGGTAGCCAGAGTGAAACCCGGCCGTATTTTGTTTGAATGCGGCGGGATTGATGAGGCTACGGCTCGTCAGGCTTTGGCTCTTGGTGCCGCGAAGTTGCCGATTAAGACCAAGTTTGTGAAAAAACTTAATTCGGAACTAGGAGCAGAATAATGGTGAAAACAAAAGATCTTCGCGCTATGAGTTTGGACGAATTGCAGGCTAAGCTGCTGGAGTGCAAAAAAGAGCAGTTTAATTTGCGGGTTCAACAATCTACAGGCCAATTGCAAAATACAGCCCAGCTGGCAAAGGTCCGTAAAGAAATAGCCAAAATCAACACGCTCATCAGTGAGCGTAAAGAGAAGAATTAATTGAAGGAGAAAACTTATGCCTAAAAGAATTCTTCAAGGTGTTGTTGTTAGTGATAAACAGGATAAAACCGTCGTGGTTAGTGTAGAACGTCAGGTTATGCATCCGGTTTATAAAAAATTCATCAAGAAGAGCAAAAAGTATGCCGCTCATGATGAAAACAATCAGTTCAAAGTCGGCGATGTTGTCCGCATTGAAGAATGCGCACCGAAATCGAAGACTAAAACGTGGACTGTACTCGTTGATAACGCCTAAGAGAAAAGGAATTAGAAAATGATACAGATGCAAACCAACCTTGATGTCGCCGACAATTCTGGCGCTCGTCAGGTGCAGTGCATTAAAGTTCTTGGCGGATCCAAGAGAATGCACGCTTCCGTCGGCGATGTGATCGTCGTGTCCGTTAAGGATGCGATTCCAAAGGGTCGTGTGAAGAAAGGTGATGTTCATAAAGCTGTGATTGTTCGGACGGCTTCAGACATCAGACGCAAAGACGGATCGGTTATCCGCTTTGACAAGAATGCGGCTGTTCTCATTAATAAAGATGGCGAGCCGATTGGTACGCGTATTTTCGGCCCCGTTACGAGAGAGCTCAGAACCAAGAAATTTATGAAAATTATTTCATTAGCACCGGAGGTACTGTAATGCCTAAATTAAAAATTAAAAAGGGCGACCAAGTTGTCATTTTGTCAGGTGATGACAAAGGCAAAACTGGTGAAGTATTGAAAGCGATGCCGAAGGAAAACAAAGTGGTTGTGCAGGGTGTTAACCTCGTTAAGAGGCATACCAAGCCCAGCCAGACGAATCCTGGCGGCATTGTAACCAAGGAAGCGCCGATTAACGCTTCGAACGTTGCGTATGCTAAAGACGGAAAAGCCACCAAAATCGGCTACAAAGAAGTCAATGGTAAGAAAGTGCGCGTTGCCCGTAAAACCGGTGCCGTAATCGATTAATGGGAGAAAAATTTATGGCAAATTTTGAAGATTTGTACAATCAGGTCATAAAAAAATCTCTTGTGGAAAAATTCGGTTACACCAACCCACATGAGATTCCTAAACTGACAAAGATTGTATTAAATATCGGTGTCGGTGATGCCGTTACCGATAAGAAAAAGCTGAACAATGCGGTTGAAGAGCTTGCTTTGATTGCCGGCCAGAAGCCGGTGGTTACGACGGCTCGCAAGTCTATCGCAACGTTTAAGGTCAGAGAAGGCATGCCGATTGGCTGCAAAGTGACGCTGCGCTCAACCAGAATGTATGAATTTTTGGAAAGACTGGTTAATATGGCACTGCCGCGCGTCAGAGATTTTCATGGTATTAATGGAAAGAACTTTGATGGCAGAGGCAACTTTGCGTTTGGTATTAAGGAGCAGATTATTTTCCCCGAAATCAACTATGATAAGGTGGAAAATGTCAGAGGTATGGATATCTGCATTTGTACCAGTGCCAAAACGGATGAAGAGGCTAAAGCTCTTCTGACCGGTTTTAACCTGCCTTGCAAGAAGTAATTGGAGAGAAGCTATGGCAAAAACAAGTTCAGTTTACAGAAACTTGAAAAGAGCTGAGATGGCGAAGAAATATGCTTCGCGCCGCAACAAGCTCAAAAAGATAGTTATGGATAAGACCATTTCTCCGGAAGAGAGATTTCAGGCTACGTTGAAACTGGCCGAGCTGCCGCGTAATTCTGCCAAAAACAGATATAGAAACCGCTGCAAGCTTACGGGGCGTTCTCGTGGTGTTTACCGGAAATTCGGTTTGTCTCGCGTTGAGTTGCGCGATATGGCAAGCTTTGGTGAAATTCCGGGGTTGGTTAAATCAAGCTGGTAGGAGATTCGAATATGTCAATGACAGATCCTTTGGGCGATATGCTCACACGCATTAGAAACGCGCAAAGAGCAAAGAAGAGTGAAGTCGTATCACCTGCTTCTCGCTTGCGTGAAAATGTGTTGGAAGTTCTGAAAAAAGAGGGGTATATTTTGGGTTATGAAAAAACCAATGTTCGCCCTGGTGTTGATGAACTTCATATTAAATTGAAGTATCACGAAGGTGCTTCGGTAATTACGGAAATTTTTAGAGTATCTACTCCGGGCAGAAGAGTTTATTCTTCGGTTAAAGATTTGCCGAGAGTGTATAATGGTCTTGGAATTTCCATTATTTCGACCCCGCGTGGCGTTATGAGTGATAATGAGGCTCGTAAGGCTAATGTCGGCGGCGAAATTTTGTGCCAGGTATTTTAAGGGGAGGAAACGGTATGTCTAGAGTTGGTAAATATCCGGTTATTGTCCCTGATGGCGTTAATATTACGATCGGTGCCGGCAATGTTTTGGCTAAGGGTAAGAACGGTGAGTTGTCCTGCCATTATGATGTCGATCATGTTTCGGTCGTGTTGGACGGAAATAAGGTTGTCGTTTCGCCTAAAGCCGAGACAAAGCAAGCTCGTGCTTTGTGGGGAACGACCAGAGCCAACATTAATACTTTGGTTAAGGGTGTTCATGAAGGCTTTACAAAAGAATTGGAGCTGGTTGGCGTCGGCTATAAGGCCCGCGTTGAAGGTAACAAGTTGATTTTGTCTTTGGGGTATTCACATGATGTGACTATTGAGACCCCGAAAGGCCTGAAAATTACTTGTGCATCACCGACACAGATCAGCATTTTTGGTGCAGATAAACAGCTTGTCGGACAGACGGCGTCGGAAATTCGCGACTGGAGAAAACCAGAGCCTTATAAAGGTAAAGGTATTAAGTATGTCGGCGAGTATATCCGTCGTAAGGAAGGCAAGAAAAAGTAAGGATATATAGAAGATGAGTACACCAAGAGAATCATTTGAAAAGAGAAAAGGTCGGGTTCGGTCTGCTCTTAGGAAAGCTGCCAACGGTAAGATGAGATTGTCTGTCTTCCGCAGCGGTAAACATATGTATGCTCAGATTATTGACGACGCCAGAGGCGTAACGGTTGCTTCTGCTTCGACTTTGGATAAAGAAGTCAGAGAGAATTTGAAAAAGACGGCTAATGTCGAAGCGGCAAGTTTTGTCGGCAAAGTGATTGCCGAGAGAGCCGTTAAATCCGGTGTTAGTGAAGTGGTCTTTGATCGCGGCGGTTATCTTTATCATGGTCGCGTCAAAGCTTTGGCTGACGCAGCACGCAGTGCTGGCTTGAAATTCTAAGGGAGAGTAGAAATGGCACAACAAGCTGTAGAACAACGCCGCAATAATAACAGAGCGGAGAAAAAAGAAGAACTGGTTGAGAAACTGGTTCATGTTAATCGGGTTGCCAAGACAGTTAAAGGCGGCCGCACGATGTCGTTTGCTGCGGTTGTCGTTGTTGGCGACCAAAAGGGGCGCGTCGGTTACGGTGCCGGTAAGGCTTCGGAAGTTCCGGAAGCCATTACCAAAGCCACCAATGAAGCCAAGAGAAATATGATCCGTATTCCGCTGCGTGAAGGCAGAACGTTGCATCATGATGTTGCGGGGCGTTTTGGAGCAGGCAAAGTTTATTTGAGAACAGCGCCTGCCGGTACCGGTGTTATTGCCGGTGGTCCGATGCGTGCGGTATTTGAAGTTTTGGGCGTTCAAGACGTGGTTGCCAAGTCGGTCGGATCCAATAATCCGTACAACATGATTAAGGCAACTTTTAATGCTCTGGAATCGATCAATTCGCCGAGAATGATTGCGGCCAAACGCGGCAAAAAGGTTGGCGATATTGTTTCGCGCCGTGAAAGTACGGCTTCAAAAACAGTTGCAGAGGAGGCTTAATCAATGGCTAATAAAAAAACTATTAAGGTTACACAAATTGCCAGCCCGATCGGCAAACCGAAAGATCAGAGAGCGACGTTGATCGGTCTCGGATTGAACAAGATGCACAAAGTGTCCGAACTGGAAGATACTCCGGCGATCCGTGGGATGATTAAGAAAGTTCAGCACTTGGTTAAGGTTGAAGAATAGTAAAAGTTTGCAAAGGAGGTGTCATACTAGGATTTTTTTCACTTGTGTAGCTACTGGTACACGGCGTTCAAAAAATCCGTCGTAGCACATCTCCTTATCAAACTTTTGCAGGATAGTTCATTATTTGATTAGGATTAAAACAATGAAACTCAATGAAATCAGAGATAACGAAGGCGCCAGAAAGCCCCGCAAGCGTGTTGCCCGCGGTATTGGCAGCGGTTCCGGCAAGACGGCCGGTCGTGGTCAAAAAGGGCAAAAAGCACGTTCGGGCGTTGCCGTCAACGGGTTTGAAGGCGGCCAGATGCCGATTTATCGCAGACTGCCGAAAAGAGGTTTCAAAAACCACTTTGCCAAAGAGTTTGCCATTGTTAATCTGGACAGTATTCAGAAGGCGCTTGATGCCGGTAAGCTGAATGCCGAAGAGATTAATATTGAGGCTTTGCTGAAGGCTGGTTTGGTCAGTAAAGAATTGGACGGTGTTCGTCTGTTGGCCAGAGGCGCGATTACCTCAAAAATCAACATTACGGTTAACTCGGCGTCTAAGTCGGCGGTTGCCGCGGTTGAAAAAGCCGGCGGTAAAGTCAGCCTAGTGGCGTAAGACAAAAGTCTGAAGTTGATATAAAAAAGCGGTTCATGATGATGAGCCGCTTTTTTACGGGATGATGAAGCAAAGATCTCTGCGCTTTGACACAAAGAGTCTAATTTTGTCTAAAACTATCTTTAGAAATAAATTATGATAGAGAAAAAGCACTTGAGTCTCAGGTAGAGTCTGTCGCTTATTCATATGAAGAAGATCCCTCACCGGAAAATGCTGACAGCCTTGTCAGACAACTTTTCTTTAACGGTGTTTACTACACAAAAGATCCCAAAATTAATAATATTATAACAGATATGATATTACATAAAGAGGGACGGGGATGCGGATTTCCTTCCATTTACATTTCCCCCAAAAAGATGAGTAAGAGGTATTTTTTAGATAGTGTTGTTTTAGATGCTATTAAAAAAGATAAAACACAATTACCTAAAATAATAAAAGAAGGGTTTACACCAGAGAATGGTGTAGATAGAGATGAGGCCATCCTTTTGTTGTCAAACGTATATCAGAAAACCGGAGATGCTTTTTTAAGAATAAAGCTTTAGAGTTTGCGGAGTTGTATGCAACGAAGGAGCCTAATTCAAAAGACAGAAGTTTGATGGAGTTGAGAGTATATAGTGCAGATGAAAATTCATATTCTCTTATAAAGGATACGGACTTCAATGTAAAGCTTTTGGATATAATTCATAAGCATCCTGAAAATTTTGATGTTTTGTTATGTTATGGTTCAATTCTTGAGGCTAATAATACAAAAGAAGTTAAGGATATTGTGGCCAAAAATATTCATCAGTATTCAGATGCAAAAATTGATGCAAAAACCTTTATAGAGCTTGCGGAGCATGGAATAATAAACAGTAGATATCGTTTTGATGCGGGTTGGTGGGGTGATTTTATATTAGATCTTAATCCCAAACAACGGTACTATTTTGCAAAATTTTGTGGGGGGTCTGCGCAACGCTTTATGGCTCAGAGTGTTGCTAAGGATTTTTCTTTGTTTAATGATTTTTGTCAAACATATAAAGCTGGGAAATATATTCTTACTCTTACTGCTGGAAAAGATTATGAAGCTGCGAATGAAGTAATTGCTTTATGTAATAAAGTTACACAAGATAGTAAAAATCTTTCAGATGAATTTTGCAAGAATGTTATTGGTATTGCTAAAAAACTTTATGCTCAAGATATGCAGCCTTGGATAGAAAATCTTTCTCCTGCTCTTTTAGCCGTAGCTAAAAAAGACGTTAAATATATATCGGAGTGTAGCAGGTTTCTTTGGGATGCTAAGCTTTCTCCTAAAGATGAGAGGTATTTCGCAGGTGTATATGAAAATCTTGCTAATAAAGAATTGCAATTAGAAGACGGAATTGATAAATCCTCTTCTGGAACAAGACTTTCTGATCAGGAGCAAAAAATTAAGGATGGGTGTCGTAGCCTTATTATTAGAGCTAATGATGTTTTTAAGGTTAAATATTCAAAAAAATATCCGTTATTGTTTCAGGAGATTACGGGCGATAATCCATATGTTGATATGTGTATTAGAAATTTGGAAAATCCTGAAAAAGAAAGTATAGGTTCTTTGCTGAATAGATTGGAAGCAAAAGAAGCAAAAACTTTTGAGGATTTTCAAGAGGCTGTTGATTTTGTGCATCGTCGCAATATGTGTCGTTTTGTATGTAAGAAATTTAATGCGAAATATCGTGATGCTGATTACTCTACAGGAGAATCTACAAAAGTGGATGAAGATCGGTTGTCTTATGATATGGCTGAAGTCGGAATAGATAATCGGAGAACAGCTAAAAGAGTTGTTGAGCTGTTTTCACAGCTAAATGAAAAACCAGCAGTGCATGGATCGGATTATAATATTTATTACCCTGATTTTTTAAAGCCATGGGCTGAGATGCAAAAAATGCAAGATTGGATGTATCCGGTAATGATTGGAGCCGTAGAAAAGGGCGGGTTGAGTATATCGGATGGTAGAATGCCAAGCGAAAGGACGTTGTTTGATTGCTGTAAGGCGTGGAAAATATGTCCTGAAATGCCGCAAAAACTGGCGGAGCGTGTCGGCAGGCACAGCCTTTATGGGCGGATGCTGGCCGGTGCGATTTTTGATCAGATGAGCGAGCAAGGGCAGACTAAACCGGAAGAATGGCTCAAGAACAAAAATTTGCACGAAAAGTTCTTTGAAGAACTTTCTCGGGCCGAAACAATGGATAGGGCAAAGGCTTTGAAACAATACATACCTAACACGGCGGTTAACCGCAAGAGATTGATCGGTGCCGGTATGGAAGAAAAAGGTATTGAAAACACTCCGAGAAACTTTAAGACCTTGTATCGACAAATGCGTGAAAAGGGCATATTTGATAAAATGCTTGCCAAACCCGGCGAAGCCAAAACAACTTTTAACTCAAGGTTGTTGGTTGAGGTAGCGCGCAGGAAACAGGGAAAAGGCAAATAAAAACTGCCGGCAAATCAAAAAAGACTGCTCTTATAACGAGGGCAGTCTTTTTTTGATTTAGTCATTCGGCGTGTAAAGGTATATTTTGGTTTTGATAAAGCAGTAGCGGAGGGGAATCTGTTGTTTGAGTTTGAGGATGGGCAGTTTAAAAAATTCAGAAATAACAAGGCTGTTTTGGGGCAATTCAGTGTTTAGTTTGGTGCCTAGTTTGGGGTCAAAAGTGCTACTATAATAGCATAAGACTAGTTGATAATCATGTAAATCGGTTTTGAAAAAGTCGTGCCGTAAAATTTTTAAATTTGGCTGATTGCGGGTTCTGAAAACAGCCCATTTGTGAAGGAAAAAGCTCCATTCGTAACCGACAAATTGATGGTTTGGAAATTGTTTGGCCAGAGGAAGCAGTAGGTTGGCCAAACCACAACCGAGGTCAACGGTTTTGGCGTTGGGATGTTGTTGCAAAAAAGATGCCGCTTGGCGGATCATTTCTTCTTTGGGGCGGCCAAAGGAAATAATAAACGGCGGGTTTTGGCCTTTGCTTTTGATAAAGCAGGTTATCAGCCACAGATTGAACAGACAAGCCAGAATAAATATAAAAAGCGCAAAATAAAAAAGCATTTGGGAAACTTTACCGCTAAAATTAATGTGCTTATTGTGCAATAAGCATATGAATGTTTGTGGTAAAAGTAAAGGGGATTGAGTTTAAATGGGATTGTTTGAAAAAGTTTTTTAGGTTTGTCGATAAAAGCAGGGCAACTTCTTTTGTGTGCGGTAAAAGGATAAAACAGTTGCATTAAAAATTTTTTAGTGTATTAATATCTTAGCTTAAAAGGGGATGGAAAAGCCCTAGTTGTTGTTTGTAAATTTTTAAGGAAGTAAAAATGGTTTCATTGGCAGAAAAAATGGCGGCAAATATGGATGTGTCCGCCTTCAGCAAAGCAGATGAATTGAAAAAAAGGCTGTGGTTTACTATTCTGGCGCTGATTGTGTTTCGCGTTGGGACGTTTGTGCCGCTGCCGGGGATTGACCCGACAATCGTGGCTGAGTTGTTTGCCCGTAATTCCGGCGGTCTGTTGGGGATGTTTAATATGTTTGCCGGCGGCGCGTTGGAACGTATGACCATTTTTGCTTTGAACATTATGCCTTATATCTCGGCCTCGATTATCGTGCAACTGGGGCAGTCAATTATTCCGTCGCTGCAATCGTTGAAAAAAGAGGGCGAGGCTGGACATCGCAAAATTACGCAGTATACCCGCTATCTGACGGTGTTGATTACGATTATTCAGGGATACGGCATTGCTGTCGGACTTGAGAGTATGAGCGGCGCCAGCGGTATGTCGGCGGTGTTGTTGCCGGGCGGTTTGTTTAAGTTTACGACGATTGTTTCGCTGGTCGGCGGGACGATGTTTATTGTCTGGCTGGGCGAACAGATTACCGCGCGCGGCGTCGGCAACGGGTCGTCATTGATTATTACCGTCGGTATTATCGCCAATATTCCGTCAGCTTTGGCGCAGACATTTGAATTGGGGCGCGTCGGGTCGATGTCGACGGGTGTTATTTTGATGTTGCTGGTGATGGCGGTGGCGCTTGTTTATTTGATTATCTTTGTTGAGAGAGCGCAGCGCAAAATCATTATTCAATATCCTAAACGTCAGGCAATGGGGCGTATGGGCGCAGCCGAAAGTTCGCACCTGCCGCTTAAGATTAACCCGACCGGTGTTATTCCGCCAATTTTTGCCAGCTCGTTGTTGCTGTTGCCGATAACCATTGCCAATTTGAGCGCCGAAAACGGTCCGGCTTGGGTGCAGAATTTGTCGCAGATGCTGGGGCATGGTCAGCCGCTGTATTTGGCTCTGTATGCGTTTTTGATTGCGTTTTTTGCTTTCTTTTATACCGCGATTGTGTTTAATCCGGAAGAGACGGCGGAAAATTTGAAAAAACACGGCGGTTTTGTTGCCGGCATCCGGCCGGGGAAAAATACCGCCGAGTATCTGGACTATGTGATTACCCGTCTGACGGTTTTGGGGGCGGTTTATCTGGTCGGTTTGTGTATTTTGCCGGAAATTCTTATCAGCAAGTTGTCGGTGCCGTTTATTTTGGGCGGAACGACGCTACTTATCGTGGTGCAGGTAACCATGGATTTTGTCGGGCAGATACAGTCGCATTTGTTGGCTTATCAGTATGAGTCATTAATTCGCAAAGCCTCTCTGGCCGGCAAAAAGAGAAGATAATATGACTGATAATCAGCGTGGATTGCGTATAGTTTTGACTGGTGCGCCGGGGTGCGGCAAAGGTACGCAGGCCAGACTTTTGAAGCAGAGAATCGGCGTGCCGCATTTGTCTACCGGCGAGATGTTGCGCGCCGAAGCCCAAACCGGATCTCAGCTCGGATCAGAGATTAAGGCGTTGATTGACAAAGGTAATCTGGTGCCCGATGAGATGATTATCGCCATGCTCGGCAAGCGAATCGATGAAGCTGACTGTCAGAACGGATTTATCCTTGACGGCTTTCCGCGGACGCTGCCGCAAGCTGAGGCGTTGGACAAAATGCTTGGAGAAAAAGGTATCAGGCTTGATGCCGTGATTGAGATTCAAGTGCCCGACGAGATTATTATGGAACGTATTCTGGGGCGCTATGCCTGTATGAAATGCGGGCAAGGTTATCATGATAAGTATCAACAACCGAAAGTTTACGGTGTTTGTGATAACTGCGGCGGTACGGAATTCTATCGGCGAATCGATGATAACCGTACGACGGTGCAGAATCGACTCGTTAACTACAGAGCGTTGACTTATCCGACAATACCCTATTTTGAGAAAGAGGGGTTGTTGCGTTGTGTCGATGGAACAGGGTCGATTGAGGCTGTTGCCAAGAAGATTGACGATATTTTGGGGCTAAATTGAGGCTTGGTTGTTTAGAATTTTGAAAAAAGCGTATTTTTTTGGAATTTTTGTTAAATCTGTGGTTGACACAAATAAATTTTGTCATATAATCCGGCTTAATTTTGAAAAGTGGTGATCAACTTTTTAAAGTGTATTGTAATTTTAAATAAAGATGGAGAGTGAATTTGGCTCGTATAGCTGGTGTAAATATTCCAACTGCCAAGAAAATCGGAGTCGCCCTGACTTATATCTATGGCATTGGTAGAAAAACTGCTCAGGACATTTGCAA